>NZ_JCBDGX010000089.1:0-117045 GCF_059834345.1 Vibrio sp. R11-SG3-ISO3-SZ | reverse complement strand
TCATCAACAAGAAGCAGCCCGTGCCGTAAGTATTTTTCGCTTGGCCCGCACTCACACACATCTGGCCAAACAACGCAGCTTGCTGGTCGCCTGCGATCCCAGCAATCGGAATTCGCGTACCGCCTTTGCCGCCGATGTTCGTTTGACCAAACAACGCTGACGAATTTTTCACTTCCGGCATCATGGAACGCGGGATGTCCAATTCGTCGAGCATGCGCTGATCCCACTCTAGGGTGTTGATGTTAAACAACAAGGTACGTGAGGCGTTGGTATAGTCGGTTGCATGCACTCGACCCTGTGTCATTTTCCACACGAGCCAGGTATCCACCGTACCAAACAGCAGTTTTCCCTGTTGCGCCAGTTGACGTGCGCCTTCGACGTTGTCGAGAATCCATTTCACCTTAGTGCCCGAGAAGTAAGGGTCAAGCAAAAGCCCTGTGGTATCACGAATGTAATCCGACAATCCACGCTCTTGTAACTGCTCACAAATCTTCGCGGTGCGACGACACTGCCAAACAATCGCGTTATAAATCGGTTTCCCCGTCTCTTTGTTCCAGACAATAGTGGTTTCACGCTGGTTAGTGATACCGATCGCCGCCACCTGGTCGCTGCGAATACCGCTTTGGGTCAGCGCTTCAATCAATGTTGAGCTTTGCGTGGCATAGATCTCCATCGGGTCGTGCTCTACCCAGCCGCCATGCGGGTAAATCTGAGTGAATTCACGTTGGGAGACACTGACAATATTGGCATCGTGGTCGAGTACCACCGTTCTTGAGCTCGTCGTGCCTTGATCGAGAGCGACGATGTACTTTTGCTCCGTCATAGTAGGGTCCTTTACTTTCTTTTTGTCTTATGAGGTCATTGTGCACAAAGCAAGAACACAGAAAAGCATCGACCGCCACAAATGAGCGTTCGAACACAAAATGTTAGAAAGTTATCGCCAGATTGTTGCTGAAATCGCGGAGAGCAAGCCACAATTGCAACTCAGAGGCCTAAGAAGAACTTTCGAACGAACAAAAAGCCTGACAAACGTCAGGCTCATGGTTGGTCAGTGTGAGATAACGTATGGTGGCTATCACCCGCTAGTTATTCGAAACGATAAAGAGGACTTCCACGCGTCGATTGCAGGCTTTGCCAGACGGGGTGTTATTACTACAGGCTGGCACATGTTCTCCATAGCCGCGCGTGAAAATAGAGTTCATGGATACGTTGTTGCGCGCCAGTTGCGCTTTTACGGCTTGTGCTCGCTTGACAGAGAGTTGATCATTGAAAGAGGCATTGCCTGTACTATCGGCGTGCCCGTCAATCACGATGTCGATGTCGGGCTGTTTCGATAAGTAACGCCCCACCATATCGACCCAATATAAAGAATCCGGTGATAAGTTCGATGAGCCAGTGCGGAACTTGATCGTATCTTTAAGTTTGACCATCACATGATTCCCCGGAAGAATTTCGTAATCGACACCATTGCTGACTAAAAAGCTCTGTAAGTCCCCATAGCTTTGAGTGCGCTGTTGCCCCATCGGGCCTTGTACACCAGCGTTTGATGATAACATCGGCGGATTACCCCAATCTGGATAACGCAATTCAGAGTCGCTTTGCGGAGCGGTATCCAACATATCTCCGCCTAGTCGAGCAAACTCCTTGGGAATAGAGGCACTGCATCCAGACAGGAGTAACAGTAGAGGCAAAATGTATTTTGTCATGGTCGTCATCACTCGTTACTTCTCAACACTCTCTTTATATCGACCATTTTGCACGAACTTTAGCGCTTCTCTCGTGACCAAACGCATATTTCTTACCACCCTACAGACTTTAAGGGTGGTCGCGACTCCACCTACTTAGCTTGTGAATCAAGGCTTATCGATAGTAGAATCGAAACTCATTCCACGCTCAGCGCGAATTCAACGATAAACCAATGAGTTAAATCGAGTTGGTGTCACGTTGAACGATAAGCCTGCGCATACAGAGATAGTCATAATGAACAAACTCCTTACTCTGACACTCGTCATACTGACATTTGGCTTAGCCGGATGCAGTGAGTCAACCGAACCCACCGAAGGCAAACACTACGAACCACTCCCCGTTAACCTCTCCACCTTCCGAGTGGAGCCCGTTATTGAAGTGTTCTCTCTACATTGTAGTCACTGTCGTAAAATGGAAGAGGCGCTACCTGAACTTGAACAATTGGTCGGCCAGTCGTTTGGCAAGGTGCACGTCACGTTCAATGAAAGCGCACAAGTGGGTGCGATGATTTACTACTCCGCGCAAATGCAACTTGGTCATACACCGGATCACGCAATGATGACGGAACTGTTTGCCGCTGCGCAAATGGGGGATGGCGCATCGTTAGATGACAAGAAACAAGCGATTGATGCGGCGTTTGAAACTCGCAACTTAACCAGCCCTTACAATCTCGATAATGATCAGCAAAGTCAGCTGTTTAAAAAGATCGAACGCGCGCATGAGATGACCACTCAAGGGCAGATCAATGCGGTGCCAATGTTCATCGTCAAAGGCAAGTATCGCATCCTTACCTCTGCCCACAGCGATATTGCCGACATTGCCAATACGATCCAATTCTTACTTGCTCAACCTTAACTCTGTCAGGACGTTACTATGTCTAAAATTATCATTCCTATCGTTATCGTGGTTCTCGCGGTGTTTTTTGTCTATCGTACTTGGACGAATAGCAAAGCGGCCGAAGCTAATCTTGCTGCTGGCGAGGCATTTTTGGCTGAGAATGGCCAAAAAGAAGGCGTTATCACCACCGACAGTGGTCTTCAATACCAAGTACTCACCAAAGGTGACGGGACGGTATTCCCTACCGTGGCAAGCACAGTAAAAGTGCACTACCACGGTAGTTTGATTGACGGCACGGTCTTCGACAGCTCTGTCGACCGTGGAGAGCCTATCAGCTTTAAACTTGGTCAAGTGATCAAAGGGTGGCAAGAAGGACTGACTTACATGAACGTCGGTGACAAAGTAAGACTGTTTATTCCAAGCGCATTGGCGTACGGAAAAAGCGGCACTGGCCCTATCCCACCCGCAGCGACACTCATTTTTGACGTTGAATTGCTGGCCATTGACTAAGGCAAGGTCATCTAACCGAGTCTCTTGTGATAATCCATAAAAAAAGCCGCTAAGCGGCTTTTTTTCAGCTGACAAACATAGCGTTTTACTTGTGTTTGTCTTGAATAAACGTACGGCTGACATCGACAACGGCAATGTCTTTAAAGAAGCTACGACCAAGAAGTATTGGGTAGGTCAAGTGCGTTCTGTCGGCTAATGTGAACTCTGTTTTTTCCTTCACATCACCGATTTGAATCCAGCCCTCAACCACTGCGCGCTTTTCAGACTCTTCAGAAGTTGATTGGCGAATTTTCACCCAGCGCTGAACAGGCAAAGCAATTTCTCTGCTTTTTACACCCTCGTGTTCAATTTTGAACTTGACCCAATCCTTTCCGTCACGCTCAAACGGCAACACCTCTACCGCACTGATTGATGACGTTGTCGCCCCAGTATCGATACGCGCTTTAAAGCTCGCTTCTAGTCCGGGCACATACACCCACTCTTGTTCACCAAGCATCAACTTACCATCCGCCGTTTTCTTCGGCGATTCTGTCGGCTTAGGTGCCACTGGTTTTTCCGGTTTAGGCTCAGGTTTGACCTCAGGCTCTTGTGGTGCAGTCGGCTCTGGCTCCGAGGTGTCTGGTGACGTCACCTCTGGCGTTGTCACTTCCGGCTCCTGCGTTTGTGGCGTTTGCTCAGGCTCAACCACTGATTCACCCGTCGTTGAACACGCCACCAATCCACCACTCAATAGTAACGGCAGGACGATTTTCCATGTTTTATTCATTGGACCACCTAATCTTGTCAACATGGCCGCTCATCTTGAGCGGCACTCGCGAGTTTTCAATACGCAGATGTCTTTACGCGACACGAACGATAGCGTTGGCAACGTATGGGATGTCTTTTTCCGTCAAACCGGCAATGTTAATTCGACCATCGCCTACGCCATAAATGCCATATTCTTCACGAAGTTGCGTCATTTGCTCTTGGCTAAAGCCTAGCACAGTGAACATGCCTTTGTGGCTCTGAATAAAGTCGAATTGTGATGTTCCGTGGCTATTTTTCAGTTCATCACACAATGCTTTGCGTAGGCTAACCAAACGTTGTTGCATCTGTGACAGCTCTTGTTTCCAGACTTGGGTCAGCGCGTCACTGCCCAAAATGGTTTTCACTAGCGCCGCGCCATGATCAGGCGGCATGGTGTAAGTGGAACGCGCGAGGGTCATCAACTTGCCTTTGGCGTTGTCCGCTTCCTGCTTAGTGTTTGCAACCACAATCGCCGCTCCCGTGCGCTCACGGTATAGGCCAAAGTTTTTCGAGCATGACGTGGTGATCAACATCTCTTCCACGTTGTCTGCCATGTAGCGAAGACCTTTCGCGTCTTCCTCTAACCCATCGCCAAAACCTTGATAAGCGATATCGACAAACGGGGTAAAACCATTTTTCTGCGACAGCTGGGTGATGGCCTGCCATGCGTCAAAATCGATGTCAGCACCCGTTGGGTTATGGCAACAGCCGTGCAATAACACGACGTCATCTTTTCCAGCGGTGCGCAGATCCGCCATCATCGCATCAACGTCGACTTGCTTAGTGTCACGGCTAAAATAGCGGTAGTGACGTACTTTCAGCCCCGCCGCTTCCATCACAGGTTTGTGGTTCACATAACTTGGATTAGAAATCCATATTGTTGTATTTGGCTGCGCCACCTTCATCAAGTCACCCAGCATACGCAGAGCACCGCTAGCACCTGGGGTTTGAATAGCAGACACGCGATCCATTGCCGATGTGCCCGTCAACAGCAGATCAATCATCGACTGGTTAAACTGCTCACAGCCCGCAAGGCCAACGTAAGATTTGGTGGTTTGCGTCGCGACGACAATATCTTGGGCTTGTTTAATGGCTTGCATTACAGGGGTTTCACCTGCGCTGTTTTTATAAACGCCAATGCCAAGGTCTACTTTTTCATCACGAGGATCGTTGCGGTACGCAACAGAGAGAGAAAGAATCGGATCCAGCATAGGTGCTGGTAATTGAGAAAACATGAAAGTCACAACCCTTTGAAATTCAAGATGGCTGACAACTTATCATTTAATCCTACTTTCTAGAAACTATTTTGTGAGCGATAGTTCAATTTCATCGATTGCTTTTGTAAATTTTCACATACAGTTAACAATGAGCCCTACCCCAAGGTATTACTGCAATTTGAACGTGTGGATGATTTGATTCGCGCTACCCCGCCATTCAAGATTAAGATCGCGCTGCTCTTGAATGTATTTGCCATCGATTAAGGTATCAATGTACTGCGTCACTTCACGCTGCGCATCATCAAGCTCTGCTAGGGAATACCCCGTCCAGACCCAGATGTCTTTTCCCGGGCACTCGGCGCGTACGCGTTTGACCAACTTAAGGATTTGCGGCACGTTAGCAGGGTGGAGCGGATCCCCACCGGACAGCGATAACCCTCGGCGCTTGATACGTGGATCGTTAAGATCAGCGATGATTCTATCTTCCGCTTCTTGAGTGAACAACACTCCTGAGTCCAAACGCTGAGTAGACTGATTGTAGCAGCCTCGACACTGATGCACGCAACCTGAGACAAACAAGGTGCATCGCGTGCCAGGGCCATTGACCACATCGACGGGGTAATATTGGTGATAATTCATCGCTCTTTCCAAAACAAAAGCCGCTAACTAAACACGAAACAAAACAGAGGACAAAAGAAGCCAGTCAAACTGGCTTCTTATCAGCTTGTCTAGGTGGCCACTTACAGATGCTTAACGCGTCGTTTTACTTCTTCTTGCTTGCCGAAGTTGAAAGGTCTGGCGTCTGGGCTACCAAGATAACCACACACGCGGCGCGTCACTGATACTTTGGTCGAGTCGTGGTTGCCACAGCTTGGGCAGGTAAAGCCTTTGCTGGTACAGTCGAACTCCCCGTTGTAGCCACACTCATAACACTCGTCAATCGGCGTGTTGGTGCCGTAGTAAGGCACGCGGCTGTAGCTGTAATCCCAGACGTTTTCGAGCGCTTCGACGTTGCGCTGCATATTCGGGAACTCACCGTAGCAGATGAATCCACCGCTTGAGATCTCAGGGTATGGCATTTCAAAATCAATTTTATCGTACGGGTTAACCTTTTTCTCCACATCAAGGTGGAAGCTGTTGGTGTAGTAGCCTTTGTCCGTCACCCCTTCAATCACACCGTACTCTTTGGTATCGATTCGGCAGAAACGGCTGCACAAGTTTTCACTTGGTGTGCCGTATAAGCTGTAACCGTAGCCAGACTCTTGTGTCCACTGATTCACTGCTTGTTTAAGATGCTTAATGATGTTAAGCGCTTTTTCACGCAGTTCACTGTTATCGTACACATGGGTTTGATGGCCAAAGAGCGCATTCACTGTCTCGTGGATACCAATGTAACCAAGTGAAATCGAGGCACGACCGTTTTTGAAGATGTTCGCAATTGGCTCATCGGCACCTAGTCGGATGCCACATGCCCCTTCCATATAGAGGATAGGTGCGACGCGCGCTTTGACATTCTCTAAACGTGAGATGCGTGTTTCCAACGCACGGCGTGCCAGTTTCAGCTTGGCATCCAGCAGTTGGTAGAATTTGCTCTCATCGCCGCCCGCTTGAATAGCGATGCGTGGCAAGTTGAGGCTCACAACCCCCAAGTTATTGCGCCCTTCATGAATCAGCTCGCCATTTTCTTCATAGGTGCCCAAGAAGCTACGGCAACCCATCGGCGTTTTAAATGACCCAGTCACTTCGACGACTTTTTCGTAATTCAAGATGTCGGGATACATACGCTTCGATGCACATTCCAACGCCAATTGCTTGATGTCGTAGTTCGGATCGCCCGCTTTGTGGTTTAAGCCATCTTTAATACCAAATACCAATTTTGGGAACACTGCTGTTTTGCGGTTTTTACCCAATCCGGCAATACGATTTTTCAAGATGGATTGTTGGATAAGGCGTGAGCCCCAACTGGTGCCTAAACCAAAACCAAAGGTGACAAACGGTGTTTGCCCATTGGCGGTGTGCAGGGTGTTCACTTCATATTCCAA
Source organism: Vibrio sp. R11-SG3-ISO3-SZ (assembly GCF_059834345.1). Taxonomy (NCBI): domain Bacteria; kingdom Pseudomonadati; phylum Pseudomonadota; class Gammaproteobacteria; order Vibrionales; family Vibrionaceae; genus Vibrio; species Vibrio sp. R11-SG3-ISO3-SZ. The sequence goes on along the minus strand of NZ_JCBDGX010000089.1, from coordinate 109,907 downwards.
CGATTGGAAAGCGTCATAACACTCTTTTTCAGTGCGCGCACGCGCAAACGCCTCAGGATCATGAATATCCCACTCTTTGGCGATCTCTAGGTGCTTGTCATAACTCGTCATCACGTACGGTTCGAGCACCTCATCAATACGGTTGATGGTGGTGCCGCCGTAGATATGGCTAGCAACCTGCGCGATGATTTGCGCCGTAACTGCGGTCGCCGTCGAGATCGATTTCGGTGTATCAATCTCTGCGTTACCCATTTTAAAACCGTGGGTCAGCATGCCTTGCAGGTCAATTAGCATGCAGTTGAACATTGGGAAGAACGGCGCGTAATCTAAATCGTGGTAGTGAATGTCGCCCGATTCATGAGCTTGAACAACATCACGGGGTAAAATGTGGGTTTTCGCGTAGTGCTTCGCAACAATGCCTGCCAAAAGATCGCGCTGAGTTGGGATCACCTTGCCATCTTTGTTGGCGTTTTCGTTGATGAGATCAACATTGCTCTCTTCAATCAGACCTTCAATTTCACGCGTCAGTGCACTTTGTTTTTCACGCGCGATGTCACGGTCATGGCGGTACTCAATGTAAGCACGCGCGAGTGACTTATACGGCCCCTGCATCAACTCGTTTTCAACTAGGGTTTGGATTTCATGGATGTGGACTTCATCGTGATCGCATAATTGCAGCTCGATCGCTAACGCGACATTGAGTGCGTAGATGGCAATTTCTTTATCAACGGTATCGGCGGCGGCTTCCACTGCGGCTTGTATACGATCTCGGCTAAATGGCGCTCTTGAGCCATCCCGTTTGATTACGATTGGTTTCACCTTTTCTCCTTACCCAGCATACTCACAGAGTTATCCACAAACACACTATATAGGGTTAATTTCTATTCGATCAATACTATATATTGTGGCGTATTTAACGAGATAGGCACCATGAAAGTATTGATTTTGATCAATAAAAAACGCCCCTAGCGTAAGATCAAAGCGTTCTAGTGGCACCGATCAAAATTAGGAAGGAAACGATGAAAACATTCAGATTTGAGATAAATTCGCTTGCAATTTTCAGAGCACTTATAGGATAAAGGATGAGTCAAATTCATGGATAGGGTGACGCTAACAATGCGCGATTGGACCGCCTCTTTTCTCTCACTCAGAGCTTACGTGCTACTTGTCGCCTTGGTTGGTTCCATCGGCTCAAGTCATGCTCTGACGTTAGCCAGTTGGAATATTGAGTGGCTTAGCTCTGACCCTAGCGATCGCTTTGAAGCGTCACTGCGTTCTGCGCAAGATTTCGACGCTTTAGGTCGTTATTTTGCCCAAATCGATCCCGACGTGCTCGCCTTTCAAGAGGTCAATGATGAACAAGCGCTGCGCAGCGTTGTGGGTTCGGGCTATCAAATCTGGTTGTCGGATCGCTCGTTAGAGCGCCATCAAGACGCCCAGTTTGGTGCGATTAACCAATATACAGGGTTTGCGGTGAGAGCGGGTATAGAGGTCGTTCAACGTGACGACATCATACTGGTGGACCAAGCTCGCAGCCGACTGCGCTTTGCCGCTTATCTGGTGCTTAACCCGCAAGGCCATCAACCCCTGCACCTTCTTTCGGTGCATTTAAAAGCCGGTTGCAGCGGCGCGTATCGTGATAATCGAGATTGTCGCCTTCTTTACACTCAAGGTGAGAGCTTAAACGCGTGGATCAGTGAACGTGAAGCAAACCAAGAGGCTTACCTCATCATGGGCGACTTTAACCATAATCTAGCGTTTAAAGGCGACTGGCTTTGGCGCACCTTGACAGAGGGCACCAAAGCGCAATTGGCGAGCGATCGTACCGCAGCGCAATGCGTCGTGCGCTCTAACAAACAAGCGAATAAAACCCATAAGTTTCGCAGCCTAATTGACCATGTCATCGCCAGCCCATCGCTTACTCTGGCCATGCCTTATCAAGTCACCTATAAAACGAGTGACCTCTTCCAATATCGTCTTAGCGATCATTGTCCGATGGTCACTCGCATTATCGACTAATTTTGGTTATCCCCTTGGCTTTAAATAGTCGTTAGCGAGCAAAGCGATGTTTCATCGCAACGTAGTACAGCACGGGGATCACCAACAACGTTAAGATGGTAGAAACGAAGATCCCGAAAATCAAACTAATGGCGAGACCATTAAAAATCGGGTCATCGAGAATGAACACCGCGCCAATCATCGCAGCCAGTGCGGTTAACATGATGGGTTTAGCGCGAACCGCCGCCGATTGAATCACCGCTTCTGCAAACTCAACGCCCTCTTCGACCTGTTGATTAATAAAGTCCACCAAGAGTATCGAATTACGTACGATGATGCCTGCTAGCGCAATCATGCCAATCATAGAGGTCGCGGTAAATTGCGCGCCGAGCAATGCATGACCTGGCATCACACCGATGATGGTCAGTGGAATCGGCGCCATAATGATCAGCGGTACCAAATAGGATTTAAACTGCGCCACTACCAATAAGTAGATCAGAATCATACCAACACCATAAGCAATGCCCATATCGCGGAAGGTTTCGTAGGTAATGGTCCACTCGCCATCCCAACGCACTGACACGCCATTAAGTCCATCAGGTTGCGCGACGTAGTATTGCTCTAGGGTCATCGCCTCATCCAACTTACCGACTAAGTCGAACATGCCGTACAGCGGGCTATCCAACTCGCCAGCCATATCGGCGACCACCATCACCATAGGCACCATGTTTTTTCGTACTATATAGGCTTCCATTGGCAACACGTTGACGCTCACGAGATCCGAGAGCGGAAACGCTTGACCATTTTGGCTGCCGACCTTCATGTTCAGCACTTGCTCTAAGCGCACTTTAGCCTCTTCACTGGCTTGAATCATAATGGGCACTGGGTATTTACTGTGCTCGCTGTGCAGATAAGTCACAGGCTTGCCACCCACCGCCGTTGCCAGCGCATCGACTATCGACGCATACGGCACTTGATAATGCGCGGCCTTACTTCGATCAATCGCCACCTGCCATTTTTGGTGATGTTCGGGCAGATACATGTCAACATCAACGATGTCCTCTGTCTCACGGAAAATTGCTCGTATCTGCTGTGCGGCTTGATGACGAATGGCATCGGTTGGCGCGTAGACTTCTGCCAATATCGGTGACCAAACCGGTGGCCCCGGCGGCACTTCAACCACTTTAACTTTGCCCCCAAAGCGCGATGCAATCTCATTGAGCACTGGGCGCACCTCACCAGCAATGGTGTGGCTATCTCGGTCACGATCTTTCCTATCCACCAAATTCACTTGAATATCGCCTTGATTCGGTTGATTGCGCATAAAGTAGTGACGAACCAAGCCATTAAAGTTGATAGGCGCCGCCGTACCCGCATAGATTTGATAGCCAGTGACTTCAGGCACCTCCTCGAGCGCTTGTCCAAGTTCAAACAGTACGCGCTGCGTCCGCTCTAGCGGCTCACCCTCTGGCATATCCAGCACTACTTGAAACTCGGATTTGTTGTCAAAAGGCAGCATCTTCAACACCACCGATTGCACCACTGGCAGCAGTACCGAACCAGCAATCAGCGCCAATATCGCCAACAATAACAACCAACGATTGCGACGCTGTGCTCTGGCGGTGACAAAAGGGGCCATAATGCGATGAAACAGTGATGAGCTCGCACCGGTAGCGTCTTCGTGATGGGCGTGTTTGAGTAGATGATGCGCTAGCCAAGGTGAGAGCACAAAGGCGACCGCCAGTGAAATCAACATCCCCATAGACGCATTGATTGGAATTGGGCTCATGTATGGCCCCATCAATCCGCTCACAAACGCCATCGGCAGCAATGCCGCGATCACGGTTAAGGTTGCTAAGATGGTCGGTCCACCGACTTCATCGACGGCGACGGGGATCAATTCATCAAGTGATTTTTTGCCCATCGACATATGGCGGTGAATGTTTTCCACCACCACAATCGCGTCATCGACCAAAATACCGATTGAGAATATCAGGGCGAACAGTGACACGCGATTGAGGGTAAATCCCCAAGCCCAAGACGCAAACAACGTGATCATCAAGGTCACCACAATGGCGATTCCGACGACGATAGCTTCACGCCAACCCATGGTCAGCAAGACCAGAATCACCACCGCCGCCGTGGCGAACGCCAGTTTGCCAATCAACGTATTGCTTTTGTCCGCCGCGGTTTTACCGTAGTCACGTGTTATTTCAACCTTAATGCCTTCGGGAATCAGTTGATTCTTAAGTGCGTCTAAACGCGCTTCAACGGCTTTCGCGACGTTGACTGCATTCTCACCGCTTTTTTTTGCCACCGCGAGCGTGACTGCGGGATGCAAGCCCTCTTTTGAGCTCGTCCACACCTGCTGCGTCGGCGTGTTAGTGCCTAAGCTAACCGTAGCAATATCTTCTAAATAGACGGGGGTTTGGTTATACAACCCGACCACTAGCTGTTTCACCTCTTCAACGCGTGAAAGAAATTGGCCGACTTGAACTGGAAACTGTTGATTTTCATGGGTCAAGCTCAGCATGGGTGAGCTTTGATTCGCGGCGGGCAAATGCTGATTGAGCTGATCCAAGGTGATATTAAAACTGTTCATCTTTACAGGATCTAAACGCACGTCAACAATGGTCTCGTGACTGCCGACTGTATAGATGTCTCGTGTCCCTTCAATGCGTTTAAGCTCAGTTTCTAATCCGTGTGCTACCTGAGTTAACTGCTGCTGATCGAGCTTCGCCGATGGGCTGGATAAGGTGATACTGACGATCGGCACATCCTCAATCCCTTTGGGTTTAATGACGGGCTCACCGACACCCACGCCCTGCGGCATCCAGTCTTTATTGGAATAGAGTTTATTATAAATGCGCACGACAGCGTCGTTACGGCTAACGCCAACATCAAAGATCGCGACGATCATCGCGCCATCGGGCTGCGAGAAGGAGTAGATTTTATCAATACCCTGAATTTCAGAAATGATCTGTTCTGCGGGTGTGGTGACTAGGCTCTCCACTTCTGCGGGCGTTGCGCCGGGGAAGGGAATATACACATCCGCGAAGGTGACATCGATTTGCGGCTCTTCTTCTTTGGGAGTGATGATAACCGCAAACAGGCCCATCAATAAGCCCACCAACGCCAACAATGGCGTCATGGCTGAGTTTTGAAATGCTGCGGCAATACGGCCTGAGATCCCTAGCTTATGTTCCATGCGACTTTCCCCCTGCCCTTATTGCTGCTGGCTTAATGTGGGCAGGGTCGCGTAGATCGCGTCTCCCTCTTCCAACCCAGACAGCACCTCAACGTACTCGCCCACTTGTTGACCTAAACGCACTGGGTTAAGCACCGGTCCGTTTTTACTTTGACGGTAAACCGCACTTAACTCGCCTCGGCGTACTACCGCCTCATTGGGAATCATTTGTATGACGCGTTCACCGAAGCGAAACTCAGTTTTCACCCACATTCCCGGCACCAAGGCGCTCGCATTAGCAGGCAAATCTTTGCTGTCGGGTAAATCCAAACGAATTTTGAAGGTGTGAGACGTGGTGTCGGCATAGCTGAACAAGTTATAGGAGGTGGGCGCGACGCGCTCGCCATTGGGTGCCATCACATCAAATTGAGAGACATCCTTAACAAGTGGTTGATAGAGCTGAGGAATTTGCGTTTCAACGCGCAGGCGATCTAAAGAGAAGCCACTAAGTAGTGGCGACCCTGGCGCAGCGGTTTCACCCAGTTCGACATGACGCGCTGTGACCACGCCGTCATAAGGCGCTTGAATACTGGTGTAGCCAAGGGACTCTTTTGCCTGAGCGACACTTGCTTGCGCCGCTTTCACTGACGCTGCAGTGCTGCGCGCACGCGCTTCTGCGCTGTCCATTTGATCTTGAGAAATCGCCCCTTTCGGGAAGAGTTGACGATACCGGGCAACCTGAGCTTGCGCCTCACGATTAAGCGCAATCGCACTAGCCAGTTGTGCATTGGCGGCATCGAGCGAGGCCGATTGTTGCACCGCGCTGATTTCAAGCAACACTTGCCCTTGTTTAACGACATCATTGACATCAACGTGCAGGCTCACAACTCGCCCAGACGTCTGAGCGGCGACGGTTCCTTGATTGACGGGTTGAATCACGCCATCTAAATGGACACTCTGCGCCATCGGAGCGCGTGTGACCGTGTACAAGGTGTCATTCTGGTTAGCCATGCTCACATAAGAAAAGCCCATCAGGCTCACGGCCAGTGTAGACGTGACTACAGAGAGTTGAAATGTCCTTTTCATGATCGCCGCTCCTTTTTTTGAGGGGTTATGTATCAGTGTAAAACTTAAGCCAGTTGAGACTGTGACTTGCGGCTGTTTTTAAAACAAATCATTAGGTTAGTGGCCCCTAGACCAACCATCATGCTGGCAAAAAAGATCCACACGCCCACGTTACCTAAACCAAGACTGGCCATTGCAGGTCCTGGGCAAACGCCGGCTAGCCCCCAACCCACGCCAAACAGCGCAGCGCCGCTTAACAATCGACCATCAATCTGCTTACTTTTTGCTAGGCAAAAGGTCTGTGCTGCGAGCGGCTTTTTCTTGGGTTTAATCAACAAAAAATAGCTCGGCATAAACACCAACAAGGCGCCGCCCATCACAAACATCAAACTTGGATCCCACTGACCCGCGATGTCCAAAAAGCCCAGAACTTTGTTTGGGTCTGCCATACCCGACACCACCATGCCCATGCCAAATAACACGCCTGCCAACAGTGACGTTAGACGAAAAACAACTTTATTCATGAGAAGATCCTAGGGTTATACAAGGTGGAATCGAACAAATACCGTCAGCGCTGCCACGCCCATAAAGACGCCAGTCGCGACCATTGAACGCTTAGACAAACGGCCAAGGCCACAAATACCGTGCCCACTGGTGCAACCGTTGCCAAGGCGTGTACCCACTCCAACAAGCAAACCGGCGAGCGCCAATCCTGTCGCACTGGTTGAATAGACCGTCACCACATCGTCAACAAACAGCAAGGCTGCAAGAATACCGCCCGAGACCATGCCCACCGCGAAAAGCAATCGCCAAGAAAAATCGTTCGATTTCGGCGTAAGTAGCCCCGTCATGATGCCGCTAATGCCCGCGATTTTTCCGTTAATCAGCAACAAAATCGTGGCTGAAACCCCAAGTAACATGCCTCCTGCTAACGATTCCCAAGGAACTGTGAACGCCATATTTACCTCTAAATGTTGTATATATTAATGTTGGGTTTACCCTGTGTTATCGAGCGCAAAAAATCGTCTCTAAACTCTGAATAAGTTGAATCACTCGCGCATCTGCCAAGGAGTAGAACACCTGTTGGGACTCTTTACGCGCCTGTATTAACCCGTGCTTACGCAGCACAGTAAGATGTTGAGAGAAGGCGGATTGACTCAGTGCCGACCCTTCTTGCAACGCCCCAACGCCGACTTCGCCTTGCGTCAATTGACATAAGACCATCAAACGCTCTGGGTGAGCCATGACCTTGAGTAGCTCAGAAGCCTCAACCGCATTTTGTTGCATTTGGCTTAGATTCAATGTTTGTTCACTCATGACACACCTATTATTTTGCAATGGAATGCTCTCTAACGAATGGCTTGATAATAAACTCTAACCTAATTTAGTCAATACTAATTTAGTATTTTTGCAATTAGGCAAATAAACATTAGACTTTTCTAATTTAGAGTTCTATAGTACGAGGGTTTCATCACGAAAATGATTCGAAGGGAGAACGATCATGACGTTAGAAAATGCTATTCGTGTACTGGCAGGCAGTATGGTTCTGCTCTCGGTGGTCCTGACCTTCACCGTCAGCAGCCACTTTGTTTGGCTAACCGTGTTTGTTGGCGTTAACTTGATTCAAAGCGCGTTTACAGGTTTGTGCCCTGCCGCTTTCTTTTTGAAAAAACTTGGTTTTCACTAATCGGAGTCACCCATGACTAAAATTGTTATCGTAGGCGGTGTTGCAGGTGGTGCATCTGCGGCTGCTCGTGCTCGTCGCCTTAGCGAGGATGCTCAAATCATCATGTTGGAACGTGGTGAGTTTGTTTCGTTAGAAAAGTAAACAATAAACCACTCTTTTTGGGGAGTGTCTATTGCTTACCTTTTTATAGGATTTGGAGTAACCAAGAATGACAAAAATAGTAATCGTTGGTGGTGTTGCTGGCGGTGCATCAGCTGCGGCACGTGCTCGTCGCTTAAGCGAAGATGCTGAAATCATTATGTTTGAACGAGGCGAGTTCGTATCGTTTGCGAATTGTGGATTACCATATCATATAGGCGGAGATATCACGGAAAGGGCTAACCTTCTTCTTCAAACTCCTCAAAGTTTCCTTGCACGGTTTAATGTTAATGTAAGAACCATGAGTGAAGTGGTTAGCATCGACAAAGAAAAAAAGTTTGTTACTATCAAAAATGTACTAGACGGTTCTGAGTACACTGAAAGCTATGACTTTCTACTGCTCAGCCCAGGTGCAGGCCCAATTGTTCCACCTATCCCAGGAATTGATAATCCCCTAACCCATTCTCTGCGGAATATCCCAGATATGGATAAAATTATTAACACAATAAAGATGAACCGTCCTGAACATGCGACAGTTGTAGGTGGTGGTTTTATCGGATTAGAAATGATGGAAGCATTCCATCAGCTAGGTATTAAGACGACATTAGTTGAGCTTGCTGATCAAGTAATGACACCAGTCGATCGTGAAATGGCTGGCTTTGCTCATGCTGAGATCAAAGCTCATGATGTCGACCTTCGCTTAGGCGTTGCTCTAGAAGCTGTAGAGTATGTACAAGAGCCTCATGTCCCTAACTTAGAAAGTGGTGAAACTGATGAGCATGCTCATATTCAGGGGCACCTCAATCTAACTTTAAGCAACGGAGACATGATCAAGACAGAAGTACTTGTGATGGCTATCGGTGTACGTCCTGAAATCAAACTAGCCCAGGATGCTGGTTTGAGAATTGGTGAATTAGGCGGCATCTGGACAACGCCTAGCATGCAAACAAGCGATCCTTCCATTTATGCGGTAGGTGATGCGATAGAAGAAGCTGACTTCGTTACTGGCAACCCTACCCTTGTTCCCCTTGCTGGCCCAGCTAACCGTCAGGGACGCATGGCGGCAGATAACATGCTTGGTCGCAATGAAACTTATCAGGGAACTCAAGGTACTGCTATTTGTAAGATTTTCGATCTAGCGATTGCTTCTACTGGTAAAAATGAAAAAACACTGAAACACGAAGGTATTCCATATAAGAAGGTTTATGTTCACACTGCAAGCCATGCAAGCTACTACCCTGGCGCAGAAATTGTTTCATTTAAGATGCTTTACTGCCCAGATACTTTAAAAATACTCGGTGCTCAAGCTGCGGGTAAAGATGGTGTTGATAAGCGTATTGATATCATGGCGGTGGCACAACGTGCTTGCATGACTATCGATCAACTTCAACATCTTGAACTGACTTATGCTCCACCGTTTGGTAGTGCGAAAGACGTAATTAACCAAGCTGCATTTGTAGCCAACAATATTGAGAAAGGTGATATTAAGGCTATTCAGTTTGAAGAGCTTGAAACACTGACTGAAGATCAAATCGTTCTTGATGTGCGCACACCAGCAGAGATTGAAAACTTCGGTACATTACGCGGCTCAATAAATATTCCTGTGGACGAACTTCGTAACCGTATGAACGAGCTTCCAAAGGATAAAGAAATCGTTGTTCTTTGCGCTGTTGGGTTACGTGGTAACGTCGCTTGTCGCCAACTAACAAATAATGGTTACAACGCTCGCAATGTAGTTGGTGGCTATAGAACTTACATGTTCTCAAAGGCTTAAGTTGTGCTAATTCTTAGGGGAGCCTATCGGCTTCCCTAATTATTTCTAGCTACTCTATACTAAAGTCCATCTGTTAGTTAGATCTTTAATAGTCTGCCGCCCATACATTATTTCTGTCACTTGGCCCTCTTTGAAAACAACATACGCAGGAATACTTCTTAGTCCTAATCGTTCAGATATGGATTTCGAAGCCTCAACATCAGATTTCAGAACAACCGCCTTACCCTTCAGCTCAAAGGCCGCATTGATCAGAGTACCTTCCATTACCCGACAAACAGAGCACCAATCCTCTGAGATTGCTAACAATACATCGTCATGCTTTTTAACAAGCTCTTTTAAATGGTTCTCAGTTTCAATTCGAATGACGTCACTCATGAAATCTAGATTCATTTTTTGTCCTGTTAACCTTCATTGAAATAATTTGGTCTAAGCTTACGTCAGCATTATCCAATACTCGTTACCACGTAACGTAAGCAAGTTCATGTCGAAATATTCCGAGCCTGGCTCGGGATCGACTCTAATGCATTGTTTTTATAAAAAATCACCTGCAAAATCTATTGCCGCAATGTCAGAATCATTTAGCCGCAGTTGATCTACCAACTCATACACCAATGCCTTTGTTTCCTCTTTAGGCTCCCTGTTGTTCTTACATTTAATTTGGTTAACTTCCAACCGTAATTTGCCTTCTGATTTCACTTTCAAATCGACAGTTACTCTTTCGGGTACTTCCATTTTGAACGCAAGGTAGGTTCCAGCAGCAAACATCGAATGAAAACTGACGATACATTGTTGCTGTTCCACCGACTCCTGAAGTAGCTCATCATAGTTGTATATTTGTACAAGCCTATCATCGCCACCTTCAAAAATAACAGGAAAAGGAATATCCGCATCATCAGGCCTAGTAGTACGGCTCAAAATGCGCTGTTCAGTTCATCGGCCATGTAATGCCACCAAATCATCATATTAGCTCAATTCCCGAATAATGGCTTCAGGGTTGCCAATTCCCTTACACCACACCAACCTAATAGAATCCTTAACATAACCGATTTGATTTCAAATCTTTCGCCCTTCGTCTTCAACAAGCCCCCTACCCAGATTTTACCTAGCAACATTGGTAAAATCTGGTCGGACAATTAAAACCAAGTCATTAACTACAGGATATTATCTGAATTGAAGATAATCTTTCGTTTCTGAGTTCAGATACAGCTCGATGTAAACCAACTCTTGTCCCGTTTTATAGTTGAGTTGAAACTTATCCAGAAACCTTAGAGCAGCTCTACTCCCATCAAAACCTAACAAGATTTTGGGCGCACAAGCGGTCGGTAAAGATGGCGTCGATAAACGCATTGACGTGATGGCGGTAGCTCAGCGCGCAGGTATGACTGTCGATCAGTTGCAGCACCTTGAATTAACTTACGCCCCACCGTACGGCTCGGCAAAAGACGTCATCAACCAAGCCGCGTTTGTTGCCAACAACCTAATCAAAGGCGACAGCAAAGCGATTCACTTTGATGAAATCGACAACCTCACAGAGGACCAAGTCTTGCTTGACGTGCGTAACCCAGGTGAGTTGGAATCAGTCGGTTACATCGATGGTGCGATTAACATCCCTGTCGACCAGTTGCGTCACCGCATGAACGAGCTACCTAAAGACAAAGAGATCGTTATCTACTGTCAAGTAGGGTTACGCGGTAACGTGGCCTACCGTCAATTGGTCAACAACGGCTTTAAGGCGCGCAACCTACTCGGTGGTTACCGCACCTACAAGTTCGCTACGGCCTAAGTTTTTATTCCACCACGTCAACACTGTCTTGGGGAGCGAATGGCTCCCCTTTTTTGTTTCGTTACCTACACAAGCCACCATATCGTGTCGCCACCGTCTGAGCAAAAACAGGCACACCGTACCTAGTAAGATAGCACTGATCATCCATTGCTCTCGGTTCATTCCTAGTTCCAGCATTATTTGTCCTTGTGATTGATGGTGCGAGTAGGCATCGGCATTACAAAAAACGTCCCTCTTGCACTGTCACTTCTTTCTTGACGAAATCAATAAAAGAACTGATGCGTCGTGACGTAGCAGAGTTACGGTAATAGACAGCGTGAATAGGCTGACGAATGTCTTGTGAAGCATCTGTAAGCAATTCAGTGAGGGCACCACTCTGCCTATCTTGATAAGTCATGAAGTCTGACAAGCACGCGATCCCAGCACCGTGCAGTGCTAAGGCACGAATCGTTTCCCCGTTGTCCGAACGTAGATTACTCGTGATCTTAATGAGCTTGTTACTGTCATCAAGCAATGGCCAATCTTTTAGCGACTCCGGGCGGCTAAAGCCCAGCAATTTGTGCGACAGCAGATCTTGAACACAGTTAGGTTTGCCTTGTGCTTCAATATACGCAGGACTGGCGAGAATGCGTATACGGCTATGGCCAATAAACGTGGCTCTGAGCGTTGAATCTCTTAGTTCTCCGATGCGAAACGCAATGTCGGTCTTTTTGCCGACCAGATCGATGTTCTCTTCATTGGAATTTAACTCAATCTCCACATCAGGATACGTTTGCTGATAGCGAGCAATTAATGGCGTCAGCACATGCAAACAAAAAGGGGTCGCGGCATTGATTCTCAACAATCCTGATGGTTGTGTTTTTTGGCTGGTCAGCTGCGCTTCCGCCGCTTCTACCTCATCCAAGATTTGCCGAACTTTGGCGAGGTAGACCGTCCCTTCACTCGTCACATCTAGCTTTCGCGTTGTACGATTAAGCAGCGTCGTGTCGAGTTTCGTTTCTAAGCGCGATACGGTGCGACTGACAGCAGAGACCGTCACCGACAATACTTGTGCAGCATCGCTGATCGAACCCACATCCACTACAGTCACAAACGTCTTCATCTCATCGAGGGTCGCTTTCATTGTTTACCAATTATCAAATTAGATTTTCTTTTTGTTAACTATACTGCAAGAAATAGGCACCGTACATTAGTCAGCACACAAACCCTTCCTTTAAAAATAGGAGTTCATATGGCAGTTCCCACTTTCGGTGTCGGCACATTTCGTCTGACAGGAGACACAGTAAAACAATCGGTCAAACACGCGCTCGACTTGGGCTATCGCGCCATTGATACAGCGCAAATCTATGGCAATGAAGCGGATATTGGAGAGGTGATCGCGGCAAGTCATCTGTCTCGTGAATCTCTATTTATTACCACCAAGATTTGGGTGGATAACATGAGTGAGGCATCACTTATTGCTAGCCTTCGAGAGAGCCTTAAGAAACTCAACACGGATTACGTCGACCTCACTCTGATTCATTGGCCGGGGACAGACAAGAATATCGAGGAGTACATGAAGGCGCTGATGGAAGCAAAGACGCTGGGTCTGACAAAACAGATTGGCGTGTCGAACTTCAATATCGACCTGCTTCAGCAAGCGATTGATATCGTCGGTGTCGATCACATTGCCACTAACCAAATTGAACTGAGCCCTTATTTGCAAAACAACAAACTGGTTGAATTCATGCAACAGCAAGGGATTCAGGTGACGTCATACATGACGCTCGCCTACGGCAAAGTGCTTCACGATGAGGTCATCAAACAGATCGCGGTTGAGTGCAACGCAACCCCAGCGCAAGTTACACTCGCTTGGGCGCTAAACAAAGGCTACGCTGTGATCCCTTCATCGACCAAGCGCGATAACTTAGCCAGCAACCTTGAGGCGCAAAAGCTAACACTGAGTGATGATAATATGGCACGCATCGACGCATTAGAAAGAAATGGGCGTGAAGTCGCCCCAGATGGGTTAGCACCCATCTGGGATTAGTCGGGTAATAGCGTCGGAGATCTGTTTTCTCTAAAACGCCGTCCTCACACAAACCATTACACGCAATGGGTTTGCACCATCAAACCCTTTGCTTTTCAACGCTATTGATATATAAACTAATGCATTGTTTTACCACGTTATCCTTGCCTTTCCTTTTTTATGTTACTCACCCTTGTTATTTTGTTGGCTATCGTCCTTACCGCGCTGCTGGCGCACTACTATCACTCCGAATCTGTACGTAGAAAAAGTCGCCAAGACGCAAAGCAGACGCTATTGCTGCGCTGCAAACGCATTAAACAGACATTCAAAGGCCACATAGAACGCTTTTGTGCCCTTGATGCCCTAACGCCAGAAACAGAAATGGCCGTGCTCCGTTTAGCCAACCTGTTCTTCGTTTTTCAACCGGTCAACAGTCACACGGTTGAGCAATACCAAGAGACGTTAAACAACTTGGTCAAGACGATTGATGAGCGAATTGATGCGGCCCAAGAGACATCACTGGACATGCTGAGTGCTGATCTTGAGCGATTTGCCGCTTCACTGCCTAAAGCGAACAGTGCTTATACTGCCAGCTTCTATCGTAATGACTTACCTGCGATGATTTATCACCTCAGCAATCAGACGACCACTTCCGTGAGTGATGAGGCCACCATGAAACCTGCACCAGAAATGGTCACCGAGTAAGGTAAGCAGTTGAGAGTGCTCACACTCTCGTTTGTGTTCGCATGAGCTGCCTAATTAATACGCTATAGTGCAGACTGCAAAGAGAAAGGAGAACTCATGTCAGCCACCCACACTCAACCCGTCATGAAATGGGGCGTGATTGCGCCGGGTCGCATCGCGCATAACTTTGCCAAAGGGATAAGTGTTGTCGACGATGCCTGTATCACAGCCGTCGCCAGTCGAGATAAACAGCGCGCAACGGCGTTCGCTGATCAGTATGGAATCGATCGCATATATTTGGATTACGCCGAGTTAATTCGCGACCCCGACATCGATGCCATCTACATCGCCACACCTCATGCGTTTCACTTTGAGCTAGCAAAACAATGCTTGTTGGCCCGAAAACCGGTGTTATGTGAAAAGCCATTGACGATGAATGCCGCGCAATCACAAGCGTTGGCGAGCCTCGCTTTAGAACAGTCCACTTTCATCATGGAGGCGCTGTGGTCGAAATTTCTCCCTGTTTGGCGAAATATGAACACATGGTTGGCGCAAATTGGCGAAGTGAAACAGGTTCACTCGAGCTTTTGTTTTAAGGTGGATGTTGACCCAAATGATCGTTTATTTGATCCCTTGCTTGGAGGTGGAGCGCTGCACGACATTGGCATTTACAATATCGCGCTATCGAACCTCCTATTTGGTCAAGCGCCGTGTGACTGGAAACTGAGCGGCGATGTCGGGCAAACAGGGGTGGAAGAAACGGTTAATGCACTTTTAGATTATGGTGACGGCCGACATGCCACCTTTCATTGTAGCTTCTATGTGGATGAGCCAATGGTGATGCAAATCTCAGGCACTCATGGACGCATTGTCATTGATGCGCCTTTCTTTGGTGCCCAATCTGCCACGCTCTACGCTGACGATAACGCCCCTGAAACCTTTCAGGTCACCCATCACGGCGGTGGGTTTGAATACCAGATTCGTGAAGCCATGGCATGCATTCGCAGTGGCCAAGTATTTAGTGAGATTCACCCTCTCTCATCAACGCTAGAGCACATGCATATTATTGATCAAATGCGCGCTGAACTGGGCATCCCAACGCCCTAGCACAAGACTGTTCGCCATCAGATTTAGGTCACCTAGATTTAGGTGACTCTTGAACAATTCCCAAAATAGTCACTCAACACCTCAATCACTAACTGATGATCGTCAGCTTGAGGTAACCCTGAGACCGTGATGGCACCTACAAGGCCACAACCTCGAATTCGAATCGGGAATGACCCACCATGCGCACAGTACTGAGTCGCATCTAGGTGCGTTTGGCGTTCAAAATCTCGCTGCTTTTGCGCATTGTACTGACCTAAGTAATAGGAGCTGTGGCCAAATCGCATCACAGAGCGGCGTTTGCGCATCGCCCAGTCTAGATTGTCGGCTGTGGTTCCGGGCATGGCGAACTGAAAGATGACCTGTTCAAATGCATACACTTCAACCAGCACAGCCGCCGACTGCGCTTCGGCACGCTGTTTTAACGCCAGCCCCAGCTCCCATGCTGTCTCATTGTTAAAGCGTTCAAACTGAAGTTCAGCTTCTTGCTCTAACAATACCTCTATTGACGCTTGAGTCATTGATTCCACTCCCAGTCACCTTCCAGTGCTAATGTTTGCCCTAAGCGACTGCTCTGCATCGCTAATTCAATCAGGCGAATCGTCACTAGCGCTTGTTCGGGCGTGACGGGGACTGGCGTGTTGTGTCGAATGGCGCTGGCCATTTGCTCAAAATAGGTTTGGTATTGACCCGAAAAAGTGTCAATGCGCTCAGAGCCTTCACCGTGATAAAAACGCCCAAAGTGCGCCTCACTTTCTTGGCCCCAGCTTAGGTCTAAAGGTGTCATTCCTGAAATTAGCTGAGACTCCTGCGGATCAAGACCGTATTTTTCATAGCTGCCCTGTGTGCCCTTAACGCTAAAACGATGGTTGGGGCCCGCACTGAACATATCGCCATGAAGTACTGCTAATCGGTTGGGGTAATGAAGCATAACGTTGAAGTAATCCACCGTGGTGCTCGATGGACGTAGCATTTTGCAATGAGCACTGATCGCCTCTGGTAAGCCAAACAGTTCAAGCGCTTGATCGATAAGATGCGAGCCAAGATCGAATAAAATACCGCCGCCATCGGTTGCCTGTTCACGCCAGCGAACGCGCACTTCGGGTCTAAATCGGTCAAAGTGAGACTCGAAATGTTTAACGTCACCCACTCTGCCCTCTTCAATAAGGGATTTAACGGTTAAAAAGTCTCCATCCCAACGTCGATTGTGGTAAACACTGAGTAGACACTGATTTTGTTTCGCCAAATCAATCAACGCCTGACCATCTTGCACATTCGTCACAAACGGCTTCTCAATGATGACGTGCTTCCCCTTTTCCAATGCTAATTTCGCTAACGGAAAGTGTTCACTGTTGGGCGCGGTAATAATCACCAGTTCAGCGTCAGATTGAGTAAGCATCGCCACGGCGTCTGTAAAGTGCTGGACGTTTGGCCAATCTTGGGCCACCTCCGCCTTACTGGTGCTGACAGCAACAAAATCAAAGGCTTCTAAGCTGGTAATAAACGGGATGTGGAAGGTTTTTGCAGAAAAGCCGTAGCCCACTACAGCAGTTTTGATAGGAGAAAAAGTCATAGCACTACTCGGTCAATTATGGAGATTACCCATCTGGGGTCAAATGGGAGATCTGAGGTTCGTCGTTTATGAACAACCGATTCTATTCGACATCCATCACTCATAAAACCCCAAAAACATTCATCACTAAAATTCCATGATGACAAACATTACTCACTGTTCTGTAAACCTTATTTCACCATAGAACGCATGGGCTTGCTCGCCACTATTGTCCGTATCGGTCATAATAGCAATGACATCAATATACTGGTACGCGCGGGCGTTATCGATATCACTACCCTTGTCGCCAAAGTAGGTGATGAAGTCTTGATAAACGTTACGCTTTTCATCATGCCATAAGCCAAGTTTTGCCTCGTGGTCTTTCACCGCTAACATTTTGACCCTTTCACCTGCATAAGCATTATCCCAAGAAGTGCCTTCACTTTGTGAGCTCGACCAAACGTAGTTGAGCGCTTGTGAGCTTAGTCCCATCAAGCCCTTTTCCATCACAAGATAAATCCGCGCGGCATAATCATCCCCTTGTTTGCTGCGCTCGTCTAATCTGGTGAGTGCTTGGTCCACTTTCCATCGCCAATGGATCATCGGTGTCTGCAAAAGATCAACACGCTTAGCGATTACCCAGCCAGACGCACTCTCTTCACTGACTGCTTGCAGCACTGAACCACCTAGCATTGGCTGATATTGAGTATTGCCAGAAAACACTTTTTCACGCCACGTTGAGTCATTAATCTCAAACGGCAGTAATGTCACATCAGCGCTGACATAAAACGCGCTGCTGAAAAGAAAGAAGCCAAGTGAAGATTTCATGGATAACACCAATATAGAGTTGAGGTGATAACTTAGTGTAATCACCATTTAATAACGATACGATCAGCATGAAACGGCCGCTGCCTAATTTCAAGGAGGTATTTCGCCTCCTTGGTGCTTATCGAGATTACACCCCGTTTCTGCGTTTTTGCTTTTCTCCCATCACCCGTCGCACCATTTTGCCAAATTGTTTACTTTTTGCGCGTTGCTGCGCAAGCGTGGCGCCGTTGTGGGCCTGCTCACGTAAGAGCTTTTGGTAGTTGTGAAAACGGCGTTCATCCAACTCACCATTGGCGATAGCTTGCTGCACGGCGCAGCCCGGCTCACTTTGATGCTGACAATCACCAAAGCGGCACGCTTTAGCCAAGCTCGCTACGTCTGCAAAAGTCTCACTCACGCCATCTTCACAGTCCGCCAGTTGAATTTCTCGCATTCCCGGAGTATCGAGCAAAACCGCGCCCGAGGGCAGAAAGTGAATCGAGCGCGAAGTGGTGGTGTGCCTACCCTTGCTGTCATCCTCACGGATACCTCCGGTCGCTTGCTCCTGCTCTCCTAGCAAGGTATTGACGAGCGTGGATTTCCCCACCCCAGACGATCCGATAAACGCCACCGTTTGGCCTTCGCCGCACCAGCTCATCAAGCGACTTACGCGGTTAGCGTCAAGCGCATTGACACTCTCAACCATGAGAAATGGATCCAATTGCTGCACCTGTTGGCGCAGCGCCGCTTCATCCTCGCACAAATCGGCTTTAGTCAGCACGACTACGGGCTCAACCTTGGCTTCATTAACAAGGGCAAGGTAGCGCTCAATGCGGCTTAGGTTGAAATCATAGTTAAGCGAACAGACGATAAATACGGTGTCCACATTGGCAGCAATCAGTTGCTGTTCGACCTTTGTCCCTGCGGCTTTTCGGCTAAACAGGCTTCGGCGTTCAAGTAGAGACGAGAACTGTTGCTGACCATCCAACACTAGCCAATCGCCAACGGTCATCGCTGGCAATGAACGGGTGATCGGTAAATGATGCTCTTGATAGCCGTCACCTTGTGGGCTTAGCACCACGTAACCACTGCGATGATGTGCGATGACGCGAGCCCAGCGAGTATCATCGTAATCGTCTAATGAGATCTGCTGCTGAAAAAATGGCTTCCAACCGAGACGTTTAAGCAAATTCGGCTTTTTGTTGGCCGCGGTTAAAAAAGAAAATTTTGTATTCATGATTGAATTATCCCAGACGCAACAATGCGCCTTAATACATAGAGCATTAGGGTCTAATTCGGATAGAGTTGACCCCGGCGATACCGGGCAAAGAAGGGGGACTGTGGATTGTCCACAAAGAGCGATTTGGCGGTTTACCCTTTCACTGCCCAGTTGCTGTTCATCATTACAATCATCTTGTGTCCTCGCTTTAGGTGAAATAACGCGCTGAATATAGACCTCAGTGGTGAGGCTGTCAAACCCAGCGCATACAATCCGAGTTCAACAATGCGTTACGCCGATGCGACTAACTCGTCTCGGACTATTTTGGCGCCGTCGCTCAATGCTTTGAGCTTGGCAGCAGAGACCTCGCGAGGCAGAGGTGCCATGCCGCAGTTGGTACAAGGGTACAGCTTATCGGCATCGACATATTTGAGCGCTTCTCTGAGCGTACTTGCGACCTCTTCTGGCGTTTCAATGTCATGAGTGGCGACATCAATAGCGCCCACCATCACTTTTTTGCCTCGAATCAATGATAACAACTCAATCGGCACACGTGAGTTGTGGCACTCCAGTGAGATAATATCGATGTTTGATTGCTGCAACTTAGGGAACACGGCCTCATACTGGCGCCACTCGCTGCCCAACGTTTTTTTCCAGTCAGTGTTGGCTTTGATACCGTAGCCATAGCAGATGTGCACCGCGGTTTCACATTTAAGCCCTTCAATCGCACGTTCTAAGCAGGCGACTCCCCAGTCGTTCACGTCATCGAAGAACACATTAAACGCGGGTTCATCAAACTGGATGATATCGACACCTGCCGCTTCAAGCTCTTTTGCTTCTTGATTGAGGATCTTGGCAAACTCCCACGCCAATTTCTCACGGCTTTTGTAGTGCGCATCATACAAGGTATCGATCATAGTCATCGGCCCAGGCAGTGCCCACTTGATGGGTTGGTCAGTTTGCTGGCGCAAAAATTTCGCGTCCTCGACAAACACGGGTTTGATGCGACTTACCGGGCCAACCACGGTTGGCACGCTTGCTTCATAACGATTACGAATGGTCACGGTTTGACGATTGTCGAAATCCACCCCACCCAAATGCTCAATGAATGTAGTGACAAAGTGCTGGCGCGTTTGCTCGCCGTCACTGACGATAGTAACGCCCGCGAATTGCTGCTCTTGCAGGGCTACACGCAGAGCATCGCGTTTTCCATCTTGCAGCGCTTCCCCTTCTAACTTCCACGGGGACCACAGTGTCTCCGGCTCGGCAAGCCATGACGGTTTAGGTAAGCTTCCCGCGGTAGATGTCGGTAGTAATGTTTTCATCGATTGTTCCTTCACAGTATTTTCATCATGGTTACGCGTAGCTTTCTGACCACTGCTCAAGTCGCGCTTGATACGGTTGAATAAAGTGCGTTTGTGCAAATTTCCCTTGCTCTACTGCTAATTGGCTGCGTTCTTCACGGTCATAGACGATTTGTGTCAGAGAGTGATCGCGATTTTTCAATTTTGGCTGATACACCGCGCCCGCGGCTGCGTTAGCGTTGTAGATCTCAGGGCGATAAATCTTTTGAAAGGTCTCCATCGTGCTGATCGTGCTGATGAGTTCTAGATTGGTGTAATCATTGAGCAAGTCCCCAAAGAAATAGAAAGCCAACGGCGCGGCGCAGTTCGGCGGCATAAAGTAACGCACGTCTAAGCCCATCTTTTTGAAATACTGCTCAGTAAGCGACGATTCATTCGGCAGATACTCAACACCGAGCACCGGGTGTTGATTGCTGGTGCGGCGATAGATTTTGTTGTCAGAAACACTGAGGCAAATCACCGGACGCTTGTTAAACGATTGCTGATATGTCGAAGAGCGAACAAAAGACTGGAACAGTTGGCCATGCAGCTCACCAAATTTGGGCGGCACACTAAACTGGTTCGCCTGCTTATTGTGCTCAAGCAGTAAGACACTAAAATCGTAATCGCGCACATAGGAAGAGAAGTTATTCCCCACGATACCTTCAATACGTTGATTGTTTTTATGATCCAAAATATGCGTTTGCAGAACTTCTATCGAGGGAAAGGCGTCACTTTGCCCGTCCAACGCAATCTCGACGGAGATGATGTCCAACTCCAATGCGTAACGATCACCAGTAGGGTTGTCCCAATGGGCAAGCGAATTGAAGCGATTGTCCATCATTCGCAGCGCCGCTCGCAGGTTCTCTTGACGCTGCTCGCCCCGTGCCAAGTTGGCAAAGTTGGTGGTAATACGCGTGTTGTCTGACGGCAGATAATGCTCATCAAAACGCAGGCTCTTAACCCTAAAAGTGAACTCGTTATTCATTGTAATTATCCTTTTTCCTGAGAAAACGCTGACGGTTTAGGCTCTGCTAGGTGGGTCAAAGCCTAACGACAGTTATACGGAGCTCATGAGTTGAAGAATATTGGTATTACTTCACTTTAAACATGAAGAAGTTTCATGGTGAGAATAGCGAAACGATAAATAAAACGACTGACCTACTGGTCGTCAATGGTGAAAATCAACAATATAAACAAGGTATAACGTTGTCACTAGCGGGAAAACAGAGTTAGACTTAACGATAGTGAATAGGTTACAAAGGCTTGAAAAACATGGTTACGTCGCGTTCCACCGCATCGACGCATAAACAAAAGGAAGTGCAGAGAATTATGGCGGCGCTATCAACTGCTGTCGCGCAACACAAACTAAAACCGGGACAGCGTTTGGTTGAAGCGCAAATTGTCTCCGCACTCCAAGCCAACCGTAACCATGTACAAACGGCGCTACAACGCTTGGCCCTGCAACACATCGTTAAGATCGAGCCCAACCGTGGCGCGATGGTGGCCAAACCTAGTGAAGCCGAAGCCAAAGAAGTATTTGCGGCTCGTCGGGTGATTGAAAGAGGTATCGTTGAAGGTATTTCATCCGAACTGATGGCCGACCATTGGCATGAGATTCTTGCACACATTGAGCGTGAGCATGCTGCTGTACATACCGATGATCGACGAGAAATTGTCGACGCGCTGTGTGACTTTCATCGTCTCTTAGCGCGACTCTGTGGCAATACGGTATTGATGGAGATGTTTGACAACCTGATGGTACGCAGCTCGTTAATCGTCGCACTCTACCAGCGTAACGACGTTCCCACCTGCCAGCATGATGAACACCTGCAGCTTATAGAGGCATTAAAGTCTGGCGACACAAGCCTTGCCGTCTCTGTGATGTTAGCCCACCTCGACCATCTTGAGGCTGAGCTAGACTTAAGCCGTCACAAAGAGCAAGAACTCGATTTGAGTGAAGCACTCAACCTTTGATATCAGTATTGTGCTTACCACTTATTCTTTCTCGTTCTCTGAGCCTTACCGCGAAGCTATACTGACGTCAAGCCCGCGTTTATTGCGCCTTCTCCAATTGATGCAACTGAACTTCTGGCCTGGTAAAGGTGACGTTTCCGCGCTTGATACCCATAGTGGGTAGCGCTATCTTCGCGACGATATCGGCTTTGTCTAACGCATCAAAAAACACCGCGTCCGCCGCCTTTCCGACCCCTATGCCATGCTGAACAATTTTCATGAGCCTTGCTGAATCGGTACAAATCCAATCGAAACACTGCGCTAACTCTGTTTTTGTCGCCAAATGGGCAATGTTGGCATACAGATTCGCCATCCTGATTTGAGACGCGTCGCCATAAGGTGTAAATGGATTCTCAATGTTGTTGCTCGATATTGAGCAGCACACCCCACGCTGACTCATCGGCTTGAGCGGCGCCACCCCTCTCGGTATCAGACAATCAAAATCACGACCGTTGAGAAAAAGATCGGTGCTCGGCAGCGCCGTCAAATGAACACCTGCCATAGCCATTTGTGCTGCTATGGGCGCGAGCGCTTGTGATGGCAGCGCCGATAGTTTTGTCACATGCCCAACGGTAACCCGTCCCTGATAATCAAATGCCTGCGTCATCTCGATAACAAACGGCAATGTCATGTTGGATGTATCAAGGTCAAAATCAAGGTGAAAATCAATATCCACATCGTATTGCTTGGCCAAAGAAAACAGCGCCCTTACCTGCTGCTCTGGTTCACTATCGGTATAAGGGCACCCCCCCAACAGATCCGCCCCTTGATCGAGTGCGTCAGCCAGTAATTCGTACGTTCCCGGGTTATTGTGAAGGCCTTCTTGTGGAAAGACGCACAACTCCAGCGTTATCGCCCAGGCATACTCTTTTTTGAGCGCTGAGATTGCCTGAAAACCAACCAACCCTATCACAGGATCAATCTCTACATGCGTACGCATATAACTGGTACCATGCTTGATGGCCTTCTCTAGTACCTGTTTCCCGCGCTGATAGATGTCTTGATAAGTGAACTCCGCTTTTAGCCGTGAGGTCTGTTCAATCGCTTCTTGCAGTGTGCCTTTTTGCAAGGCACACCGAGATACCGTGCATGCTTTATCAAGATGTACATGGGTTTCTACCAGACCGGGTAGCATCAACCTGCCTTGTGCGTCTATCTCTTTCCTCCCCCTCAGTTCACCGGGTTCAAGTTCAACTTGCCGTTTAAAGCCAACAAACACCCCCTCGTTGATAAATGCGCAGTTAAGTTGTGGCTCGCCGTCCAAGCGGCAATTGGTCACTACAGTATCGGCTATCATTAGCTTGCTCCTAAATACGCTTTTTCTAGCTCAGAATCTGATCGTAGCTGTTCCGAACTGCCGGTTTGTACAATGGTGCCCGTTTCAAGCAGGTACGCGCGATCGGCTATCTGCAAGGCAAGGTTCGCCATCTGATCAACCAGTAAGATGGTCACGCCGTCATCTCTGAGCTGCGCGAGCGCATCATAGAGCTCAGCGATCATCGAAGGTGCGAGCCCAAGTGACGGTTCATCCAACAACAAAATGTGTGGCTTCGCCATTAATGCCCTGCCTACCGCCACCATCTGCTGCTCACCTCCGGATAGAAGGCCCGCCGGACTGTCGATACGATCGCGAAGACGAGGGAATCGCGCCAAAATAGCCTCAATTTCTGACTCTTTATCCACTTCATCTATACGGCTGTGTGCTCCCATTAACAAATTATCTCTGACGGAGAGCTCACCAAATAACTGACGACCTTCGGGTACCAAAGCCAATCCGCGTTTCGCTATTTGACTCGCATCGAGGTGATGGATATAAGCATCGTCAAGACCAATCGTACCGCTGCGCGGTTTTTTCAAACCAGCGAGGCTTTGTAAAATGCTGCTCTTTCCAGCGCCATTGGCGCCCAAGATGGCGACACACTCACCCGGGTTCACTTCAATGTCCACTTCGTGCACAACCGGTGAGGCACCGTAATCTATCGTTAATTGCTTGGTAAACAACACGGCTTCTTTTTCCGCTTTCCATCTGTTTTCACGCGGCGGTGCGGTATAACTGGTTGCGCCAAGATAAGCGGCGATGACTTTGGGATCTTGTTGTATCTGTTGAGGTTTGCCGAAGGCAATGGGCGTACCTGCATCCAGTACTAATATGTCATCACTGACACCCATCACCAATTTCATATCATGCTCAACCAAGATGACCGCAATACCAAAGCCTGCAATCGACTTAATTAATTGAGCAAGCTGATCGGTGTCTTCTCTACTCAGCCCAGCTGCAGGTTCATCCAGCAGTATCACCCACGGGCATGTCGCCAACGCACGCGCAATCTCGACCAAACGTCGATCGACATGTGGCAAGTCTTCCGCTGGCGTGTGGATAGAGCCACGATAGCCCACCAAAGCCAATAGGTTTAACGCCAGATCTCTTTGACCGGATTGCTCCGCATAAAACGGGTGACCGAGTGTACCCTGCTGCATTGCAGCAAGCAGGTTTTCAATGACCGACATATCCTCAAACAGTTGTGTGGTTTGATAGGTGCGAGAAACACCACTTCGGGCAATGCGGTGTGCAGGAAGCCCCGCGACTTCTTCATTCAACATCACACTGCCTTGATCGGGCGTATAAAAACCACTGATCATATTGAGCACGGTGGTTTTGCCCGCGCCATTAGGGCCGATGATGCTCGTCACTTTGCCTAACGGCGCTTCAAAACTCACCGCTTTGGCGGCAACCACGCCACCAAACGTGATACCGATATTATTGACTTTGAGCGCGTTCAACCCGTTGTCAGCACGATCATAAAACGTCGCGATAAGATGACGATTGACAGAATGGGGCGGAAGTTGGGTGAATGAGCGACGAAATTTCGCTGCGACCTCTCCAATCAAACCTCTTGGCGCCACCCATAGAACCACCAATAGCAAAACAGCGAATATCAGCAGGCGATATTCCGCCAGAGGCGCTAAGAGTTCAGGCAATAACACGACCACAGTGGCGCCAATGACCGGCCCCCACAGCGTGCCGACTCCCCCCAAAATAACGACGAGAACGGACAAAATTGACTGGGTAAACGGAAATGTACTTGGGCTGATGTACATCATAAGCGGAGGGATCATCGCCCCGGCGATACCGGCAAATGCCGCAGACAAAGAAAACGCGAGGGTTTGCGTCTGTACTGGATTAAATCCTAGCGATCTCGCGGCAATAGGGCTGGACTTGACCGCGCGCATCGCTTTGCCCCAGCCACTGAAATAAAACAGCTGATAGGTGAGTAACCCCAAGCCTAAAATGGCAGTGCTGGTTAAGGCAAGTAGACGTTCAGGTTCCATCTCTCCGAATTGCGGCATCATGATACCCATCAATCCGTTGGCGCCTCCAGTGAGGCTCTTCCACTCCATCAAACCATGATGAACCACAAAGGCAAAAGCGATCGTCACCATTGCCAAGTAAGGGCCAGTAACCCGCATAGCTGGAATGGCGAGTAATGCTCCAATGGCTGCGCACACTAAACATGCCGCAGCTAAGGCGAGCACAAACGGCACATCATTGAGCAATAATAATGCGCTCACGTAAGCACCGATGGCGTAGAAAGCAATGTGACCGAAGCTTATCTGACCACTCATCCCCATTAATATGTTGAGCCCGACTCCGACGATAGCCGTTAACACGCATAGGGTAAAAACCAGCAGAGAATAACTGTCGAGTAGGAAACACAATATCGCCCCTACTAGGGTGAACAGCGCCACCCATAACCAAGACTTGGTATTGATAGCGCTCATACCTTCACCTCCTGACCTTTAACAAACAGGCCATTCGGCTTCACAGCCAAAGCTATAATGACCAGAGTAAAGGTAATAATTTGTGTAAATGCAGAGCCAAAATAGACGGTGACAATCGCTTCAACTAAACCAAAAATAAGCCCTGCGCTGAATACGCCGGAGGCACTCGCGATCCCGCCAAGGATAGCAACAGCAAACGCCTTCAAGCCAAACAATGTTCCCATGTCCGAATGCACGGCATAGAGCGGCGCGATGAGAATGCCTGCAATTGCCGCAAGTACCGTAGAGACAGCAAAACTGACGGCGACCACGCGACTAACATTAATCCCCATTAACTGCGCTGAATTGGGGTTTTGAACGCTCGCCTGCAGCACCTTACCAAGTTGGGTATGCCTTACGACCAAGACAAGTAAACCTGCAATGACCACCCCGACAACCGGGATCATGACTTGCAGTACATAAACACCGCTACCAAATAGCTCAAGACTTGTCGTCGCGAACGTGTTGGTGAACTGCCTTGGCTCTTTGCCGAAACTGAACAGAACCGCGTTGTCCATCAATATCCCCCCAGCCACTGTCGCCATAAGCCACGCATCGGAGCCTTTGCTGGCAAACGGACGCACTAAGAACCGCTCGATGACCAGTCCATATAATGCGCTTAAAAGCAGTGTGATAGAAAAAGCAACCCAATACGGCATACCCCATGTGATACATAATGTGTAAGCCAGCACAGCACCAAGCATCATCGCGCTGCCCTGAGAAAAATTCACCGTCTTACTGACGATAAAGGTAATATGGAAACCCAAAGCAAGGAGAGCATACATGCTCCCCAGACCAAGGCCTGTTATGATCGCGGCGGTTAACATGGCGCTACGCTCTCCTTTACATGGTGATGGATGAATAACCCAAACCGATCGTTACTGAACTGGAACGATTTGGTTATTCACAAAGTGTGTGAACACGTAGTCATTGGGGCCGATCGCATCATGCTGTGTTTCTGTAAACGGACGCTTGAAATCCTTGATCAGCCCTTGATAGTCATCAATGCGGTAGTACCCTTCACGAATCGCGCTCCCCTCCGTAGATCCAGCATTCTTGATTGCGAGCGCCGTTAAATGCATCGCGTCATACGCATTGGCAATGCCAACGGCTGGAGTCACATCGGCAACACTTTGTATCTCTGGGAATTTCGCTTGTAACTTGCCAAATACCTCGCCGCCTTTTCCGGTTGTGGTATCCGTAAAGGTAAACGTCTGAATAAAGTGCACTCGATCGGCCGTTGGACCAGCTAGCTCACCGAAACGTCCACCCGCCGGTCCCCAGTGGGAGACTACAGGGACATCCCAGCCCATACGTTCAAGTGATTTGACCACCTGAGCAGAAGGCGCGACGTTCGCTACCATTAATAGCGTGTCCGTCCCTTTCTCTTTTAAACGGGTCAATTGTGGGACTAAGTCAACGTCACCAGATTCAATACGCTCAATACCGGTGTGTTCTATGCCACGACTATTGAGAGCTTGGCGAAAACCTGTTTCGTTCGACTCACCCCAAGGGTTGTTTATCAGCAACATGCCTGGCTTTTTCATCGCATACTTATCGATGGCATACTGAACCAGCGCTTCGTCGACCACCTCATCCACCGCTGAGACACGAAACACATAGTTCTCCTTAGCGCCATTTTTGGTAATGGGTGTACCCGCGGCCCACACCCCCATGAAGGGCATTTTCATTCGGTTGGCGACAGGTACAATCGCAAGCGAAACGGGCGTGTCTAAACCACCAAATAACACAGCGACCTCTTCTTTTTGAATCAACTCGCGTGCCGCTAACAGCCCTTTTGATGGGTTGCTTTCATCGTCACGTCGCACCAGTTCAAGTGGTCGACCTAATACGCCGCCACCTTCGTTTATCTCATCAATCGCAATTTCTAACCCACGAGTGATCGCCTCTCCTGATTTCGCCGACTGGCCTGATAGAGCAGCAACTAATCCCACTTTAATCGGCTCCTGCGCAATGGTTGAAAACGCCGTCAAAGACGCAGCGGCCAAAGCGCCTATCCCAAGTCCCTGTCTGACCCATTTTTTGATAATTGAATGTTTCATAAGATCCCTCTTTTTATTGATTGCTAGCTATTGCACAATAATTGCTAGCAATTTAGGTGCCATACGAAAAAGTGCGGTTTTCAGCCGATTAGAGGCGCACTTTGCACAAAAAAGGCACAAAAATTAACATTTTTGCACCAAATCAAACCACATAAGGAAATGAATCGATGAGTGAACTAGAGAATGCTGTAGACATCGTCCAACAATTTTTAGAAGCATCAATGAAGCCAGATCCGGAGACGGCCGCGACGTTTATGGACCCTGACGTTAAAATCACTTTTACAGGTCGAAGAGAAATGGAGGATACCCACGCCATCACGGCTTTTAACCAACAACGATACCAATGGGTGAAAAAGAACATTCAGCAATACGATGCAATGGAAAAAGAGGGCCACTGCGTCGTGTATTCAACAGGTTTTTTGTATGGTCAGTGGCCAGATGGACGCCATTTCGATGGCAATCGCTACACAGATAGATTTGAAGTCAGGAAGGGTAAAATTACAAAAATGGACGTGCTCAACGACAGCGCTGAGTGGATTCTTGATCCATCGATAAATCGTGAGCAGGCTGAATAGGTCAGCACGTAGATCATACTGATGTCCATTCACGCCTTCTCATCAATTTGTAACCCCCTACGCCACATGATGTTGGCATGGGGGGTTATAAACATATTTTAGCAGCGTTCAGATAACTCTTGCAGATAATACCGCCACCCTCCAGTCTGGGTAATGTCGGTAGCCCCTTCAATGCCAATCCCTTCACATATGAACCCTGTAACCCAGTCACCAGAATCAATCTCAACGCGGCCCAACCCCAATGGATGGGGAATGAGCATCAAAAGGGAACCAAGCTGCTTTTTCGGCACGCGCCAAATTTCAACTTCAATCTTTTGCCCTTGGTTTGAATGACGCACTAAGCCCGGTCTCAGTGGGGGCCCGCCGGCTAAGCAATAAAGAGAATAGTGTTCAGATGTCGTGGTTCGCCGTTTAAAGTTCGCACCTAACTCAATCAGTTGATGATTGAGCGCTAAATCTTTCATGTGTGCACCACAAACCAATAGGTCCACACTCTCGCAACTCTCTAATTCTATTTCGGTCGCCCCTAGCGGTAAGTTCATCGTTCTCTGCCACTCGGTCGCTAACGCAACCAAGGCTTCGTCATGAAACGCTTGGGCAAACAGAGTTACGCCAAACGGGAGTCCGGCGTCGGTGAAACCTGCTGGCATTGCGATCGCACTGTAGTCGAGTAAGTTCATGAAATTGGTGTAGTAACCAAGGTTTGAGTTGAGCCCGATTGGGTTGTTGCTCACCTCATCAATAGTGTAAATCGTGCCGGCGGTAGGGGTTAGCACAACATCCACATTTTCCATCAATTTATCGCACTGAACTTTAAATGCTTGCAGTCGATACATGGCTTTAAACGTATCCGCAGCCGATAGTTGTTTCGCTCCACCGACAATCGTTTGAATCACTTCTAAACACTGTTCTTGATTATCGTTGAAAAAGGATTCAATCGCGGCGTATCGCTCCGCAACCCAGGGACCTTGGTAAAGAAGATTGGCGGCTTCTAAGAAGGGTGACAAATCGAAAGGAATAGTCTGCGCGCCCAAAGACTCTAAGCGAGCAACCGACTGAGCATAGAGCTTACGGTAGTCTTCATTACCAAAGAATTTAAGCTGCTCTTCACCTGGAACTCCGACCCTCAATCCTGAAAATTGCGTCGTTGGGTTTTGTCCTTGTTTAAGGGCATGGCGAGCATAACAGTCGCTCTCATCGTAGCTTGCGCCAACTTGGTAGAGGGTGCTTAAGTCTTCAGCACATTTGGTAAAAAACGTCACGCAATCTAGTGTACGGCAGGCCGGAACAACGCCACTGCAGCTCAACACCCCTCTGCTCGGTTTGAGGCCATAAAGGTTGTTAAATGCTGCCGGGACACGTCCTGAACCCGCGGTATCGGTACCCAATGCAAAGTAAACTTGGTTGCTCGCAACCGCAACCGCACTGCCAGAGCTCGAACCGCCTGAGATGTATTCAGGATCAAAGCTATTTTTCACCGCTCCCCAAGGGCTGCGTGTACCCACTAAGCCAGTGGCGAACTGGTCAAGGCTCGTCTTACCTAAGGGGACTGCACCTGCTTTTATCAACTGCTGAACAACGTAAGCCGACTCCGTTGGTTGATAGCGGTATGCCTCGCAACCCGCGGTGGTGTCTAACCCCTGCAAATCGATATTATCTTTGATCGCAAAAGGAACACCAAACAGAGGTAGCTGGTCAATCTCTTGCCCTGAAAGTTGAGCGAGATACTCGCCCAGTTGCTGGTCAGAAATCACTGACACCCAGGCATTGGATTGATCCGCTCTCACTTGCGCCAGTTTGCTGCGCAAAAACGTCTCTACCTCTATATCACCATTACGGTATGCTTCAAGTAAGCGACCGATCGTTGTTGGCTCTTCCATTGCCTGACACCTTGTATTTGAATCTGTCATCTTTTCTATCCTCAAAAAACGAATCATGCCTTGCAGGTGTTGACGACAAGCAGTGGCTCACCCGCATGGACTTGTGCGCCCGCCTCGTGGCATATCGAGTCAATCACACCAGAGACACTCGCGGTCACCTCAAGCTCCATCTTCATCGCTTCTAGTATCATCACGACGTCGTTCTCTTTTACCGTTTGGCCTGGCTTAACAAGCACTTGCCAGATGTTGCCAGCAACATGACTCTCAATGGCTTCTTGTCCCTCTGCAAGCTCAGTGTGTACATTCGACTGCTCAATTTCAGTGGCGACAAAATTCGCTTGTCCAGACTCTTCCCAGCGTTGGCGCTCTTGTTCAAATGCTTGTTGCTGGCGCTCTTTGCTTTGCTTTATTTCCTCGGCATGGTCATCTAGAGTGGATTGATAATCTGCGAGTGAAAACTCTGTCTGTTCAATTTTGATTGGGTAATGACCTAAAGGATGCTTTTCACGAATATCCAATAGCTCTTGTGCACTCACTTCATAGAACCTAATCTGGTCAAAAAAGCGCAATAGCCAAGGCTTGGTAAAGGCTTCTGTTTGACGGTAGCGATTCCACATTTGGAAAGTGCGACCGACAAATTGATACCCCCCGGGGCCTTCCATGCCGTAGACACACAAATAGGCGCCACCAATGCCTACCGCGTTTTCAGGCGTCCAAGTACGTGCTGGATTATATTTAGTCGTGACCAAGCGGTGACGAGGATCCATTGGCGTTGCGACCGGCGCGCCAAGATACACATCCCCTAAGCCCATCACTAAGTAGCTGGCATCGAACACAATGCGCTTAACGTCCTCGACTGAATCAAGCCCGTTGATACGGCGAATAAACTCAATGTTGTCTGGGCACCAAGGTGCGTCTTTACGTACGATCTCATCGTATTTACGTATCGCCAGCCGAGTGGCTTCATCATCCCAAGAGAGTGGCAAATGCACTACGCGAGCAGGGACAGCGAGATCATCGATGTTATCCAGCGTTGCTTCAATTTTTTCTAGCTCTTCAAGCAACTGCGCTCTTGGCAACATAAGGTTATCGTAGTGAATTTGCAGGGAACGTATACCCGGAGTCAGTTCTTCTACACCTAGCAACCGCCGCTCTTGAAGCTTCAGCATCAAAGCATGAACTCGAAATCGCAGACGAATATCGAGTCTTTGTGGTCCATATTCCACCAGCAGGTAATCCTCGCCACTGGGTCGATATACCACCTGTTCTCCATATTGACTGGCTGGTATTGTTTTAATGACGGGCGAGCCGAGATCTGCTCTTGGCAGCGCCATTTCATCAATAGTGCCGACTTCAATTTGAGCCAGCTGCGCGCGCTCGGCTAACTCGGCGTTTTCTACCGTAACCGGAATAAATCGAATCTTATCCCCTGCTTTGAGCTGTCCCATTTTCCATAGATCGGCTTTGATGATGGTGGCAGGGCAAACGAACCCTCCCAAGCTGGGCCCATCCGGCCCTAAGATGACCGGCATGTCACCCGTGAAATCGATGGTACCAACCGCATACGCATTATCGTGAATGTTAGAGGGATGAAGGCCCGCTTCGCCACCGTCAGCCCGCGCCCAATTTGGTTTCGGTCCAATTAAGCGTACACCGGTTCGGCTCGAGTTAAAGTGCACTTTCCACTGCGCATCAAAAAATGTATCGATATCTTCCTGAGTGAAAAAATCAGGCGCACCGTGCGGCCCATAGATCACTCGAATCTGCCACTCGCCGTTGAAAATCGGCTGAGGAAGTGAGCCAATTTCAGCGCTACCCGCTTGAACGACGGGATGAATGTGCAACACATCGCCCGCTAGCAATGCGCGCCCAGCATGGCCCCCAAATTGACCTAAAGTGAAGGTTGAACGGCTACCTAGATATTGAGGGCAATCAATTCCCCCCTGAACAGCGAGATAAGTGCGAGCGCCATCGAGTATTTTACCGAGTTTGAGCGTTTGTCCTGCTTTGATGCCGATGGCCGCATTCATCGCAACTGATTGATCATCAAGCGTCGCTTGAATCGTTGCACCCGTTAGAGCTATACGAGTGTCTTGGTTAAATTTTAACGTTGGACCAGAAACAATCATTTCCAGACCGGCACTGGATTCATCATTCCCCAGCAGTCTATTGCCTAAACGGAAGCTCAAGCTATCCATCGGACCTGAAGGCGGCACGCCAATGTCCCAGTAGCCTGTTCGTGCTGGGTAGTCTTGAATGGTGGTTTGGGTACCTCCGCTGATCACATCAAAGGTAGCGGGCTTGAACTCAAAGCTATTAAGAGATTGAGTCAGCACCTCGCCTTTCTTAACCCGTTCGCTCGCTAAGAGCTGGCTCAAGTACGCTTTGTTGTGCTCTATTCCGTAAATAGTACTTTTGTCCAAGCTTTGTTTAAGTTCAGCCAGAGCCGTGTCTCTATCGGCAGCATGAACGATCACTTTCGCCAGCATAGGGTCAAAAAATGGTGATACTTCGACGCCCGCTTCAATCCAGTGTTCAATGCGCAAATTCTCTTGCTCTGCCCACTCAACATGGCTCAATAGACCGGCACAAGGTTGAAAGTTTTTGTTGGCATCTTCCGCATAGAGACGAACCTGAATTGCATGACCTTGTGATTTGAGGTGCGCGCCCAGCGCTTTTAAGTCGAGTTGCTCTGCCCCTTGGCGAACCATCCACTCGACAAGGTCCACACCAAACACTTCTTCTGTGACACCATGTTCAACCTGAAGACGTGTGTTGACTTCAAGGAAGTAGAAGGCTTGTGTTTGCTGATCCAATACAAACTCCACCGTTCCTGCATTCCGGTAATTGACCTGAGCGGCCAACTTCACTGCGGTCTCGTGCAGCTTAATTCGGGTTTCATCGTCTAGGTTAGGCGCGGGGGTTTCTTCAATGACTTTTTGGTTGCGGCGCTGCGCCGAGCAGTCCCGCTCGCCCAAGGCAACGACATGACCCTGCCCATCGCCAAAAATCTGGACTTCAATGTGGCGTGCTTGCTGAATAAACTTCTCGATAAACACGCCACTGTTGCTGAAATTGTTCTCACTTAATCGTTTAACTCTGTCGTAAGCCTCATCCAACTCTTGGCTTGTGAAGCAACATTGCATGCCGATACCACCACCGCCCGCCGTGCTTTTGAGCATCACTGGGTACCCAATGTTCTCCGCTTCACGCAGTGCTTGCTGCTTGTCGTTAAGCAACCCCGTGCCAGGGAGAAGTGGAACATTGGCTTGAGTGGCAATGTCGCGTGCAGAGTGTTTTAGTCCGAACGCACGCATTTGCTCTGCTGTGGGCCCTAAAAAGACCAACCCTTCTTTTTCGCAGCGTTCAACGAACTCTGGATTTTCACTCAGGAAACCGTAGCCAGGATGAATCGCTTGCGCGCCCGACTCTTTGGCAATGGAAAATATTTTATCTTGATCAAGGTAGGTCTCGGTCGCGCCCCCTTGTCCTAGAGAGAACGCCTCATCAGCACCGATGACATGGAGGCTGTGTGAATCGGCTTCGCTGTAAATCGCAACGCTGCCAATATTGAGGTGTTTTAACGTGCGGATAACTCGACAGGCAATGGCTCCACGGTTAGCAATCAATACCTTACTAAACATAATTTCGTCCCTAAAATCCGGGTCGTCCCGGAACAACAAAGAGCATTCGTTAGGGTCGTCCCTTGCTCATGTTCGACAGCGTGCTTGCTGACGTTATCGCCAAAACCTTTATTCCCAGATAATGACCTCAACGGGGGTGGGATTGTAGGCATTACATGGATTGTTCAATTGTGGGCAGTTTGACATCAACACAATGACGTTCATGTGAGCTTTAAGCTCCACGTATTTACCTGCACCACTGATACCGTCGGCAAAAGTCAGACCGCCTTCGGCTGTGACGGGGACATTCATAAAGAAGTTAATATTGTGGGTGATGTCGCGCTTCGACATACCAAACTGCTCATTTTCAGCCACCGCCAGTAACCAGCTATCACGGCAAGCATGCATACACTTTTTGTCTAGCGAGTAGCGTACTGTGTTGCTCTCAGTCGCACATGCGCCGCCCAAGGTATCGTGTCGACCACAGGTATCCGCCACTATCTCAAGCATTACGTTGCCTTGATCAGATAAAATCTTAGTGCCTGCGGTTAGATAAACATTGCCCTGCTCTCGAATCGTATCCATCGCGCTGTAACGCTCTGAAGGATCATTGGCGTTGTAAAACAGCGTATCTGCGGCTTGGTTACCCTCAATATCAAGAATGCGCACAGTCTGCCCTTTTTTGACGACTTTCATGTAGTAATCACCCGCTGGCACGGTGTCACGATATAGGGCTTCATTAAGTGGCAATTGGCTCTCTACAATCATGTTTTGCTCCTTTAGCAACATTGGCGGGTGGCTGATGGTTCAAACGTTCGACTTGCCGTTGCTGCATAGCGGCGGTTATTTTCAAAGCCTCGCTCGTTCTCTTCCCGATGAGTGAGACAGGCATCGCCATCTTGCATTGGCTCAGATTCCCATACTGAAACCTCAACGGGCTGGTATGGGTAGGTTTTTGATGGATTAAGTGGATGTGGACAAGTGGTCATCACAACCAACGTATCCATTTCAAATCGCAGTTCAATGCTATCGCCCGCGTTGCTGTGTTGTGGGTCGTAGTTAAGATTACCCTCCTCATCGGTGGCGACTTTGCTAAATAGATTTAAGTTCGCAGCCAAATCACGCTTACCTAAACCGTATTTAGCCACCTCGACCAACAACGCATCATAACCATTTTGCTTCCACTGATTGCGTTGGGTTTGGTAGTCCCGCTCACCCCATTTTTCTGCCACTTTTTGTTTGTTGCTGACCCCACACACCGTATCAATCCAGCCGGTATCATCGCGCACAATCGAGCAGAAGATGCGTCCCATATCAGAGTACAAACAGTGGCCTTGGGTTAACTTAAACGTATGTTGGCACTTCAAGGTATCGGGCGCATTGTAGCGCTCAAGTAGATTAGCCGGGTTGTAGAACAGCACACTCAAATTCGCACCACCCTCGATATCTATGAAGCGTACGGTTCGCCCTTTGGGTACCACCATTGACCAATGCGCGGCCCCTGGCAGAGTGTCTGAAAAAATCACATCCTGTTTTGCTAACATGTTTTATTCCTTATGCAATTTTGGAAAAAAGTTGGTCTGGCGGCGTGTTGTCCAACTGCTCGGTTGAGATATCAAATGTCACCTGAGCGCCAAAACGCTCCGGCGCTTGCTCATCATGACGAGTATGATCAAACACCCATAAACGGTTGCCCAGATGGAAGCCTTCACTCAGGTCGTGCGTGATCATGAACACCGTTAAATTTTGCTCTTTCCACAGCGACTTCACTAACACATGCATATCTTTTCGAATCCCCGGATCCAGCGCGCCAAACGGTTCATCCAACAACAAAATTCTTGGTCTTTTTATCAGCGCCTGAGCGATGGAGAGTCGCTGCCTCATACCACCCGATAGCTCATGCGGGTATTTATCTTGAGCCGCTACAAGGCCAACCTGCTCGAGCATCTTTAATGCCTGCTCTTTGGCCTGCTGCTTCTTCGAGCCAAACAGTCGTCCCAGCGTGCGGCTAGAAAGACTATTCGACTCAAACTCATAACCGAGCATGACATTCTCAAGTGCTGTTAAGTGTGGGAATACAGAGTACTTTTGAAAAACGATGCCTCGTTCGACTCCAGGTTCTTGAGTCAAAGGTTCGCCATCCAATAGTAATTGTCCTCTTGAGGGTGTTTCGGTACCGAGCAACATATTGAGGAATGTGGTTTTACCGCACCCAGAGGCGCCTACAATACTGACAAAATCCCCTTCATGAACGGTAAGGTTTAGACGCTCTAAAACAATGTTGTCGCCATACTCTTTCCAGACCTGTTTAACTTGAATGATCGGAGGGGTGTTTTCTTTGTTCGTAGTGGAGTTAACCATGGCTCTCTCCTTGTGACTGGTGATACCAAGGGCTGAGCTTTTTTGATGCTAGACGCAGCAACCAGTCCATGCTGTAAGCTAAGAGAGTAATCCACAACACATACGGCAGAATCACATCCATCGATAGATAACGGCGTACTAAGAAGATACGATAGCCCAAACCTTCGGTAGCGACTATCGCTTCTGCAGCAATCAGAAACAGCCATGCGCTACCCAAGGTTAGGCGAACCGCTTCAATCAGTTTGGGCATAATTTGCGGAAGGATCACTCGCACGATTATTTGCCAACTGTTCGCACCTAAAGTCTGAGCCTTTATGAGCTGTTCATCCGGCAAGCTTTGCACTCGAAGTTGAATATCCCTAATGATGATTGGACACACACCGATGACAATCAGCACGACCTTGGACAATTCACCCACTCCGAATGAAATGAACAAAATCGGTAAAATCGCCATAGGTGGTATCAGTGATACGGCCGTGATCACCGGTGATAGCGACGCGCGCATTAAAGGAACGATCCCGGTCGCAATGCCCAATGACAGACCAAGTAGAGCACTGAGACCAATCCCCCAGCCCAGCCGTGCTAGGCTTGCAAAGGTGTCCGTCCACATTAGGTATTCGCCCGTTCTTCGACTTGGGGTAAAGGCCATTCTATCAATGGCATCAGCAAAACTGCTGAAGGCTGGCAGCAATTTGTCTGCGGAGTTCGCCGCCAATCTCGCATCCGATGCCGTCACATAGACGGCAAGCAGGATAAGAAAAGGCATCACGCCGAGCAAAACCCGCCCAAGTTTAGACGGGTGACGGTTAATTACTTTGGTCATAATGACTCCAATTACAACGACCGAATGGTGAGGTTACAGCGTGTTGTCCGCTGCCATCTGCATGTATTCAGAAGTAAATCGGAGCTTGACGTTGCTAGGGTCACCGAACACACCCGTTGGTGTTTCTACACCAATGAAGCCCGCATCAGGTGCACCTTCGCCAAGTAATCCATGTTCAAACGAAAACTCACTGACTTTTTGCATCGTTTCTGCCAGTTTAGGGCTTTGCGTAAAGCTGACCGCCTCATCTGCTGAGTAGAACATGTTGGTCGCTTGGAGTTGAGACTTGTAGCCATCAAGATCTGTCCCTGACGCTTGCGCCATATATGATTTGGCTTCATCGCCCTGTTCAGGTGATTGCATGATTGACATGATCTCATACCATGCGCCCGTTAATGCTTTACCTAGTGCGGGGTTACTTTGTAGCGTCTCTGTATTGACGACGAGTAGATCAATGATTTCGCCAGGAATATCAGATGAGTCGAAAACAAAAGAGGTGTCTGGCTGAGAAGTAATTTCGCTAAGAAGGGGGTTCCAAGTCACAACCGATGTCACTTCACTTGTGCTAAACGCAGCAACAAGATCAGCGTCAGAGGTGTTCACCACTTTCACATCACGCTCACTCAAGCCGACACTTTCTAATGCACGGGCCATCAAGTAGTGAGACACACTCAACTCGACAAGATTGATCGATTTGCCTTTTAGGTCTTCAAGTTGCTTGTCCCCTTTAAGGACAATACCGTCATTCCCATTGGAAAAATCACCGACCACAAGAGCAGTAGAGTCCACACCACTTGCAGCGGGAATCGTTAATGCATCCATATTGGTCATCACAGTGGCATCGAACTGACCTGTCGTGAACTGGTTGATCGACTCTATATAGTCGTTCACCTGCACGACATCGATGTCAATGCCATATTTGTCTGCCCATTTGTCTATGATCCCAGCATGATCGGCATAATCCCAAGGCATCCAACCAACGTAGATGGACCAAGCCAGCGTAAATTTCTCTTTCTCTTGAGCGACTGCGATAGGTGAAAAAGCGGATGCCAGTAGCGAAGTGCCGACAACCGATGCGAGTAGGCTTTTTTTGATTTGAGCTTTCATTTGAATCTCCTCCATGAGGTCACTGAATATCAACACAAGAGACGCAACCAATAAGTTTGGTTCAATCTCCCGGGCTTCTATCCCTCCGTGTGACCTCTTACGAGGTTGACAACTCTTGACCCAGACACTGTTTCAACAGCCGGAACCCTAGATGTCTATTTTCCAAATTGTATGTTAGCCAGACAACATTAACCGCTAACTATGCGCTCTTGTGAACTGATATCGAGTATTACAAAACTCATGCCAACCATTAAGACACATAAAATCAACAACTTAAAATCGATTAACTTCACTCAACCTCTCTAAATGAGATCATATTGGTGCATAAGCCCTACATGGGTGCATTGAAAATCCGGTCACTGTTTAACGACTTATTCCATGCATGATTGAGTATCCCGATAAACCCAAACAACATTTTCATCCGATAGTGGTATTTCAAACCAAGACCAGAACAACTCCAACATTTCAGGTGTCATTTCATACGACTTGGCATCCAAATTTGAATTGCGCAAAAGCGCCCTTTGCCGACATGTTTCAAAAGGTACGTCAAGGTAATGCACTTCACTCTCAACCCCCTTTTCTGATGCCCAGCGAATAAAAGTATCCCGGTCAAATTTGCGCCAGAAACCAAAATCGAAAATAACTGGTACACCGAGAGTAAAAAGCTGAAGAGCAGAATCTTTAAACAAGTCTTGAAGCGCAGCTAAACGACTGTCGAAGAGTTCACGCTCCATATGCTCACCATATAAAGGAATCATCCATTCATCTATGGAGAAACGAAAAGCCCCATACTTTTTTGCTAGTTCCTTGGAGTAAGTCGTTTTACCTGAGCCGATAAAACCGCATACGAAATAGATCTTGGTCATAATTTCTCTTTAGCTAATAATATCCAACAAAAGTGTGAGGCGCGCGATCGTAACACTCTAGCCGTACGTCCTTACCACTCAACTTGGTCCAGTATGAATAGTAGCTTGCCGATCGCCAACATGTTTCCCGACGCTTTCAATTTACGCAGAGGGGATAATTTCCACGCTATCGATAAATTTAAGTAATGATGGGCTGAAGAATATGAGGTTATAGTACCTAAACGACACCTAAGACCTCTTCGCGATAGGGGACACCAAATTGGCCACCATTTGGCCACCGGCATAATAGGCAACGTCCCGAGCTTGAATTTCAGACATGAAAAAACACGCAATAAAGCGCTTAATATTCAATAGATTGGGACAAAAATATTAGTTGGGAATGATTGGAGCGTACTGCGGGAATCGAACCCGCATCATCAGCTTGGAAGGCTGAGGTAATAGCCATTATACGAAGTACGCATCTTCGGAAAGCGTGTTTACTATGCCATATCCGATGAAAAAGAAAAGCCTAATTTCCAGTTATTTAGCTCGTTCGGACGCTTTTTGTACGTAACGGGCAAACTTTCATCGACGCATCGTCTCTTTACCCTTTTTCTGGGCTGGGCGGCTCACCCAATTCGGTCGGTATCCTTTATTTGTCGTGTTTTGCTCGCTAGAATAAAGCCAATTTTAGATAGCTATCCGAGAACTGATTGCCATGGCAAAACTCACCCTTCAAGAGCAAATGCTCAAAGCTGGCTTAGTCAATGAGAAGAAACTCAAGAAAGCCAAGAAAGGCTCAAAAAAATCGCGTGTTCAAGCGCGTGAAGTGAAAGCCGCCGTCGAAGAGCAAAAAAAAGCGCAAGTTGAACGTGATAAAGCACTCAGCAAAGAACAAAACGAACAGCGCTTAAGCAAAGAGATTCGCGCCCAAGTGAAACAACTGATCCAGATGAACAAGCTAGACTTGGGCGATGGAGAGATCAAGTACAACTTTACCGATGGCACATTGGTCAAATCTCTCTATGTGACGGAACTGGTGCGAACCCAGCTTAGTAAAGGCATTCTTGCAATTGTACGCGAAGATGAGTCTTACGTTGTGATTCCAAGTAGCGTCGCGAATAAAATTGCTCAGCGTGATGAGAGTGTCATCGTCGATCAAAAAGAAGCGGATGAAGAGACCATCGCAGAGGACGACCCATATGCAGAATTTGTCGTCCCTGATGATTTAATGTGGTAATTAACGCCCACCTAAACAGCGAACTTGCCCATCGTGAGTTCGCTACTCTTGCTCAGTGGTCGACGCCTCTATCGTTCGACTGACGACACAGTCCTTACCCTTGGCTTTTGCCTCATACATTAAGTGGTCCGCATCGGATAACGTAATGCCCTTGTGGGTCTTCGGGTACATTGCGCAGCCCACGCTCACAGTCACGTGACGTGTGCCTTCGATACAGCAGTCAACAAGGCGGACATTGTCACAAATCTGATGGGCAATTAACCGAGCTGTATTCGACGTTTCACCAAACACCAACACAGCAAACTCTTCTCCGCCGATTCTGCCCAGCAAGCAATGTTTCGTGATTGCGTCC
The DNA here is from genome assembly GCF_059834345.1 of Vibrio sp. R11-SG3-ISO3-SZ. Lineage (NCBI taxonomy): Bacteria > Pseudomonadati > Pseudomonadota > Gammaproteobacteria > Vibrionales > Vibrionaceae > Vibrio > Vibrio sp. R11-SG3-ISO3-SZ. Next base: position 68,854 of record NZ_JCBDGX010000089.1, on the reverse strand, counting down.
CGCGCTGCCCACGCCACATTTTGGATTACGCAGTCCCCTATTTGATGACCAAAGGTGTCGTTGACCTGTTTAAAGTCATCAATATCAAAAATGATGACCGCCAGTGGCCGGCCTCGACTGATGGCACGGTTGAACTCACGGATAAAATGACGGCGGTTGCTGACTCCAGTCAACTCATCTTGTTCACTCAACTTTTTCAACCGACGATTGGCTGCTTCCAGCTGCACCGTTTTCCGCTTCACCGTCACTTTAAGTAGCACAATGTAGCCAAGCGCCGTCAACGTACAGACAAAAACAATCAGCGGCACCAAATATTTAGGGTAGACGGTACTGACGTACATCCAGCGCTGTAATATTTGGTTTTTGTCGTCCTCACTAAAACGCTTGAGGTTGCTGATGATGGTGTTATAGAGGTCACGCTCCCCTTCCGCCACGGCAGGGCGTAAGTCGCCGGAGTAAAGATGACGAACACCAATAAAGCGGTGAGGTTCATCGCTGCTATAGAGATAAAAATTCGCGACCTGAAGATCAGAAACAAAGGCGGAAATTTTTCCATTAAACGCGGCATCAATCATCAGTTGGTTGTTGGCAAAACTGACGACATCTAAGCCAGGGAATTCACGTCGGGTAAAAGACTCTTCGTAACCACCGGCAACCACACCCACGCGATAATTGTGGTCACCACGCATAAACTCATCAATGTCTTGAGTGATGAGCGATTGATGGACATAGAGCTGAGTATCGATCTTCATAATACTCGGGCCATACTCAAGATACTGCTCTCGACTTTCTGACCAGAGCAAACCGGCATGGATATCGGCGTCACCGCTTTTCATCGCATCCAAAGAGGCTTGCCAGTCCACGAGTAAAAATTCGACGTTGACCTTATTCAGCTCACCATATTTGCGCCAGTAATCAACCAAGATCCCATCCGGTTCCCCTTTCTGATTGAGAAAGGAAAAAGGCTTCCAGGCTTTGGAATTGGTCACGACTATCGTTTCCGCGTGGTCGGCATACACCGAGTTAGCCACCAACACCAGAAGCAGTACAAATAACTGACGCACATCATCCCCTAAACGAAAAAGCTCAAGCATGCATTGCTTGAGCTTCAATACTTCACTCAACGGTTAATGTATAGACGACGTCAGCACGCTTTTCCTGCGCCCATCGTGATTTACCCACAAACTTAGTGCAACAATACACATAATTGAGAATTGGATCTCACTAAACAGGTGGGGGCATTACCCCATCACGTTTGCGCTACGCGTCTATTACTCAGTTTTAAAACGCTGCATCTCGCCATTAAGATCAGAAATGCCTTGCTTGACGGTATCCGTGACCTGTGAGGACGACACAGAAATCGTCGCCACGTCTTCTGCGGATGCGATCACCTGCGCCATGATCGACTGTATCTCTTGCGTTGCTGAAGATTGTCTTTGCGCGGCATCCAACAAGGCATTCATTTGTTGGCTCACCTGTTCGATTTGGTCGGTAGTCTGGCTCAGCGTCCCATAGGCTTGTTGGGTTTGCGCTGCGCCTTGCTGCGCTAGATGGCGGCTTTGTTCTATCTCACTGACCACTTGAGAGGTCGACGTCTGAATCGCATTGACGATAGCGTTGATTTCAGAAGTCGATTCCGTGGTACGTGAGGCAAGCAAACGCACCTCATCAGCCACCACAGCAAAACCGCGCCCGTACTCACCGGCTCGCGCCGCTTCTATCGCAGCATTCAACGCCAGTAGATTGGTTTGTTCCGCAAGTCCCTCAATCACCTCTGTTACGCGGCCAATCGCCTCACTCTCTTTACTCAACTCAGCAACTCGCTGATTGGCCGCTTCAATACGACTGTGCAGCTCATCGACTGTGGTGCGATTGTGTTCGAGTGCCTCACCACCGAGTCGAATCTGCTGGCGTGATTGCGCCAAACTCTCAGCCGATTGCTGCACTTGAACTGAAGTGGTTTGGGCACTTTCACTGACATCGGCAAGTTGATTGCCAACATCGCTCATTTTCTCTTTTTGTAGCGCCACTTGAGACGCGGTCTTTTGGTTGGCTTTGAGTAGGTCATTCATACTGTCGTTGACCGACTGAGCCTTGCTCGATACACCATGAACAATCTCATTCAGCGCCGTGTTCATGGTATTGATTGACAGCATCAAGCTCGCGAGTTCATCGCTCCCTTCGATGCGCAATGGGGATTGAGAGACATCCCCTGAAGCAATGGCCTGCGCGCGCTTGGAAACAATTTTTAAACGGCGGCCGATGTTATTACCCATCGCTTGTGACAAGCTCACCGCCACAATCACCACAGCAATGATTGAACCAACCAAAACACTGATGACTGTCGTCACGGAGGTAAATATCCCCTCACCGCTTATGTCCGCTTTTTGCTGTTGTATCTCGATCAAGGCTTCAAGCTGACGGTCTAGATCATCCACCGCGGGAATCAGCTCGTTGGCCATCACTTGGTTTGCCTGATTCCAATCGGTGGAGAGTCGCAGTGCAACCACTTGATCCGCTAATGGATAGTATAGCTGCTGCATCTCTTTAAACAGCTCCCACAAACCTTGATCACTGCTCGACAGTAAGGTTAATTTAGATTCAATTTCATTGACTGGTTTGGCATGCAGGTCAAGCCACTCATGGTACTTGTCTAAGTGCTCTTGTTTGCCGTATTGGAGAAAATCTCGCATCGCCGACAGCGCATTTGCAAATGAGGTATAACTGTCTGCGTACAAGCGGAACAAGCGCTTGCGCTCTCCACCCTCTTTATTGCCCGCTTCATCGTTAATCAGGCCCTGCAACTGATCTAACGCCACTTCGGCAATCGGCGCCGCTTCATAGATAAACAATGAGTGAGCCGGTAAATTTTCGTCACTGTGACTGAGTTGGGCGATACGTGAAAACAGTGCGCTGGTGTTCTGCCAAGCCGCATTGATCTGCTGGTATTGCGCCTCACTCACTAACGGCTCAAGTGCAGGCAAGGCGTTATTCAGGCCCTCCATCGCTTGCTGTAACTGCTGGAACTGTTGCTCTCCGACACGTTCGTCGCCGCCCAATAGCATATAGGCACGTAACGTCGATACGGTGGCTTGAAGTGATTGCTGAATAGAACGCGCAGCATCGACCGTCGGAAGATCGGTCGATAGCAGCGAATCGGTATGCTGCTCTACAGTGTTAACACTGCGAAAAATAAACAAAGCGGATACGATAAAAAGTACTGCAAGTGACACAAAACTAAGACGTAACTTCCCTGATATCGTGAGTTTCATCCTTAAACTCCTAAAGTTAGTTTCGCTGCAACTATATCCTGTTCAACCGGATTGTTAAACAATAGTGAACAAAAACTTACTACTTTCGTTTAGCTGGGATTAGTGATGCGCGATCGAAAAGGGCGTTAAATCTGAGGACCAGTGTGGCAGGCGTTGACTCGGATAATAGACTTATAGATGTGATAGAACCCAAAAATCGCCCCAGAAGGCTCCAGGGCGAGACTCGATTAGATGTGCGAGCTCACCACGTACTGTTCTAATTCTTGGTTTGATACAGTTGTGATCAACTCATCATTCAAGTAAAACGCTACACTCTCATCACCTTTGACGCCGGTAAGCGTTTTGCTTGTTCCATCTAGGTAAGCGATGTCCATTTGTACGGTATTGGCGTCAATGGATTGAATCGTTGTGTTTTCAATCTCGTTCGCACTGGAAAGCGGGACATCCGTTAGAGACTTGTCCAACTTATCGTTTACCTTGATGTAGTTGTCGGTTGGCGTATCCACTACCGCAGGAGACTTCCCAGTGATTGGGTTAGTGCCCGTCCAAAACTCCACCGCGTTGACGATAAACAGGTCAGCGACACTGGCAATACCGTAAACCGGTGACAGCAAAACAAACAAACCTTCACGGCCGTAGCGGTTATCTACCGCTTCTAGGTTGAATTTAGTGACAAGCCCAGTTGTCGCCATTTGTCCCATACAACCCGTCAGTGTGCTAACGCCTAGCGCGGCAATCACCGCGACTTTTACTTTGCTTGATTTCATTATTGTCGTTCCATTGTTGATGATGGCGCGCATGCTAACGACAGAGTCATCGGTTTGAAAGAGATCGCCTCTATTTTTTACCGAATACTGACACGTTAAGTGTCTAATTACTCAGCACTTCTATCATTCCGACAAGATGATTCGTCCCTATCCTACATGCCAAACCAATAGCCCACTGACAACTTAGGTCATAAACCGCGCAAATTGTAACCAGAACAGTCATCAATTGTTGCGCCATTTTTAACAACAAAACAAACGCTTAACATCTCAGTATTTATTTTCTATTTTGTCCCAAAAAGAGATTCCAATCACATATAGATTGGTTATAATTCGCGCCCGTTGCGTCTTATGTTGATAAACGCAAACAAAATTTGAGTATTCCGCCATTAACCCGCCTCTTCCCCCGAAGAGACTCACAGAGAAGAATAATGAGCAAGATTGATAAAGCATCACGCATCCTGCTAGCAGGTTTCTGTATCAACCTCTGCCTTGGCATCTTGTATGCTTGGAGCGTATTTAACAAGGCACTCGTCACAGAAGCAGGCTGGAGCGCCGCTGAAGCTTCTGCCCCTTATGCCACTGCAACCATCACTTTCTCTATCTGTCTTTTAGTTGCGGGCATTCTTCAAGATCGCATGGGTCCACGTCTGATCCTAATTCTAGGTACAGTACTGACTGGTCTAGGTATGATTGCCTCTGGTTTTGCGACCACCCCGCTGATGCTTAACATCACCTTTGGTGTCATTACCGGTGCCGGTATCGGTTTTGGTTATGCATGTTTGTCTCCATCGGCGATGAAGTGGTTCCACTCGTCGAAGAAAGGTATGGTTAATGGTTTGATCGCAGCAGGCTTTGGCTTGGCGGCAATTTATCTTGCTCCTGTGACGTCTGCGCTGATTGACAGCATGGGCATTCAGAGCAGCTTTATGGTGCTTGGTGCCGGTGTACTCGCGATTGCGGTTCCTCTTGCAGCCACCATCAACAACCCACCAGCAGGCTACACGCCAGCAGAACCAAAAGTAAAAGCGGGCGCGGCGCCAAAAGCAGTAAAAACTTCTGAGAACTTGTCTTGGAAAGCAATGCTGAAAACGCCTCAGTTCTACTCGCTTTGGGTTATGTACGCGTTTGCCGCATCTGTAGGTTTGATGATCATTGGTAACATCACCACCATCGCAAGTGTTCAAGCAAACCTGCCAAATGCGGTTTACCTAGCGTCTATCCTTGCGGTCTTTAACTCTGGCGGTCGTGTTGCTGCGGGTATCTTGGCTGACAAAATTGGTGGTGTGCGCACTCTGCTTCTCGCATTCGTGTTGCAAGGCATCAACATGGTGCTTTTCGCCACCTTCAAATCAGAGTTCACACTGATCATCGGTACGGCGATCGCAGCGGTGGGTTACGGTACCCTGCTAGCGGTATTCCCAACCTTGACAGCGGAATTCTACGGCCTGAAAAATTACGGTACGAACTACGGCGTACTCTACACTGCATGGGGTATCGGCGGTGCAATTGGTGCGGCAGTCGTTGGTTTCTCGATGAAGCACGGCGAAGCATACGGCCTTGCTTACACCATCTCAGCAGTCATGATGGGGGTTTGTATCGTGCTAGCGCTAGTGACCAAACCGCTATCTGAAGCGAAAGTTGCTGAGTTGAAAAATGCCTAAACATTGATTTGTTTTGCAAAAGGCTTACCCTGATCGGTAAGCCTTTTTTGTATTTCAAAGTAATGTAGGACGAGACAGATTGTTATGGACGCTCAACCCACGCTCGCGCCCCATTATTACCTCGACAATTTTATCAAGCTCACTTCGCATGCTCAGCAGTGGTACAGCGACCTGCTGCATGAGGACGAGCAAGCGTGGTTGGCTCGCTTTAATATGCAGAGCCGCGATGCTCAGTGCTTGCTTGTTCGATTACTGAGCCGTAAAGGTGAATGGTTTCGCAGTGATAAGTTACACTATCCAGAAATCAGCAGTATCACCGAGGCGTTAAGCACACTCGAGCAACACGGTTTTATCCTTATTAATGGTCCGATTGATAAGAAAACCTTAGCCGCGTCATTATTGACCAAACCCGAAATCGTCGCTCTGTTTTCACCGCTCAATAAGCAGCGAAAGAAAGAAGCCTTGGTGGCTGAGCTGCCCCGCGAGCCTTTTCTCACCGCTTCCGCGTTAGATTTTGACTGGATCAAGCTTGAGCATGGCAGCATGCTCGATCTGCTTCTCACGCTGTTTTTCGCCAATACCCACCAAGATTTAAGTCAATTTGTCCTTGATGACTTGGGCCTTCATCGTTACGAACCCTATCCTCTGAGCCGCGAGCGGCGCTTTTTTCCAATCAGAGACGATGTCGATAGTCTGCTGCAACTCAGTCAGTTGAGTGAGCAATACCAACAAGGCGACAGAAAATGCGCCGACACACTGGTCACGCTAGCCGATCAGATCCCCACTTCGCATACTCACCCTTACGTGGAGCGCAAACGTCAGCACCTCATCAACGATATCGCGCGCGATCTTGAGCGCGTCCAGCGTCTTGACGAGGCGCTGACGCTGTATCAGCAAACAGATCTTCCTCCCACCCGTGAGCGACAAGCGCGCATTCTAGATAAGTTGAATAGAGATTTTAGTGACGTTGTCACTAAGATGTTACATACACCAAGAGACCAAGCTGAGTACGAAGTCGCGCTCAAGTTGCAACAACGATTAAAGCGCAAGCAGGGAGAGCGCGTACCCAGGGCGCAAAAGCCTGCGCACGATGCGATGCACCTTGCGCTTGACCTCTCTCGAGAACGGGTTGAGTTGGCGGTGAAAGCTCACTTAGAAGCGCAAGGTTGGCAGGTCTATTTTTGTGAAAATGCGCTCCTCAATGGCTTATTTGGTTTGGCATTTTGGCCTGTCATCTTTGCGCCCGTCGAAGGGGCATTCATCAATGCTTACCAATATCGCCCGCTTGATCTCTACCATTCAGATTTCGCAAGCAAACGCCGCGAAGAGATTGAGCATGTGATGCAAACTCTACAAGGGCGCGACTGGTCAGCACTGCTCACGACCTATCGGGACAAATACGCCACCAACAATGCGTTTGTACAGTGGTCGCTATTGGACGAAGAACTGCTTAGCCTAGCGTTAAACACCATTCCAACACCCACACTGATCGCTTTGTTTCGCATTTTATTGAGCGATCTTAAGCTGTATCGCAATGGCCAGCCGGATCTGATCGCCTTTAAAGAGGGTCAATATCAATGGATAGAAGTCAAAGGACCCGGTGACAAACTGCAAGATAACCAATGGCGCTGGATTGAATACTTCACACGGCTTGAAGTACCTTTTTCGGTCTGTTATGTCACGCACCAGGCGGAACCTTATTCGAGCGAAAATGCGCATTAATTTGCACTATCGCTCAGTTTTTGCTGCAATTCATCTATCACTGACCAGCGGAATCATCCAAATCATGAATCCAAAAAAGATCTTGAGCCTACTTACCGTACTCTTTTTTGCCGGCTGTGCCACCTATGCTGGCCTGAATTACGATCAGCTGTTTGGCATAGAGCAAGTGCGCGAGCGCCGAGTCGACGCGAGCGATACACGACACGATTTCTTTCATGCTCAAGTCAAACCTATTCTTGATAAACGCTGTGTGGTTTGCCACGCCTGTTACGACGCCCCTTGCCAGCTCAAGATGTCATCAGTTGAAGGAATAGAACGAGGTGGCAGCAAGGAACTGGTCTATCAAGGTACGCGACTGACTGCCGCAAGCCCGACGCGTCTGTTTGAAGACGCGCAAACCACACAACAGTGGCGCGAGCTCGGCTTTCACCCGATTTTAAACGAGCGCAATCAAACGCCAACCGCCAACCTAGAGGCGGGCTTGATGGCGAAAATGTTGATGCAAAAAGAGGCGCACCCACTACCCAAACAAGTTCAACTTGAAGGTTTTGATTTTGCTATTGACCGAAGCCAAGTGTGCCCAACCATGGACGAGTTTGAGCAATACCAAGCGGATCACCCAACTTGGGGAATGCCCTACGGCATGCCGAATTTACCCCAACAGGAATACGCGACTCTCATGGCCTGGCTGCAAGGCGGCGCAACGATGAGCGCACCGCTGCCGCTTAGCCAAGAGCAGCAGCAACATGTTGATCAGTATGAAGCACTGCTTAATCTGCCTTCTCGTAAAGGTCAGTTGACTGCGCGCTATCTCTATGAGCACCTGTTTCTCTTCCATCTTTATTTCTCTGAGATAGACGATGCGCAGCCGAGATTTTTCACTATCGTACGCTCAGCAACCCCACCGGGCGAGCCGGTTCAGCGCATTGCCACTCGCAGGCCGTACGATGATCCGGGCGTGGCGCGCGTATACTACCGCTTGATCCCTGAGCAAGGCACTATTGTCGATAAGACGCACATGCCCTATGCGCTTAATCAGCAGCGCTACCACAACTGGAAAAGCTGGTTTATTGATGCTGAGTATGACGTCGCGACCTTACCCAGTTATGAGCCTGATGTCGCGGCGAATCCCATGACGGCCTTTATCGATCTACCCGTCAAAGCGCGCTTCAACTACTTGCTCGACAACGCACAAAATACCATCAACGCCTTCATCAAAGGGCCGGTATGCCGAGGACAATTGGCGCTCAATGTCATCAATGACCGATTTTGGGTCTTTTTTTTAGATCCCGATAAATCGGATATTCCGCAAGTGAATGAGTTTTATCGCTCGCAAGCCGACAACCTAAAACTGCCTGCTGAGCTGGAAAGCAATACGCTGCCGATTGCCAATTGGGTCAGTTATTCCAAGCAGCAAGCGCGCTATTTGAAAGCGAAATCTGAGTTCACCAATCAGTGGTTTAAAGACGGCAAACACCTGACCACCGATATCATCTGGACAGGCGGTGGCACGAACCCCAATGCCGCTCTCACGGTATTTCGCCATTTTGATAGTGCGTCGGTGGTCCAAGGGTTAGTCGGCACGCCACCAAAAACCGCCTGGGTGCTTGATTATGCCTTGTTAGAGCGCATTCATTACCTCCTTGTGGCAGGCTTTGATGTCTATGGCAACTTTGGCCACCAATTGATGACGCGCATGTTTATGGACTTCCTGCGCCTAGAGGGAGAAAGTAATTTTGTCGCCTTACTTCCTCAAGAGGTTCGTCATCAAGAGCATTCGAGCTGGTATCAAGATCAGAGCGCTCAGTTGAGTGATTTCTTACAGCGCAACGTCGAACCCTTCAACCAACCAACGCAAGTGCGCTATGCCAGCGATGATCCGAAAGCGGAGCTGTATGACATTCTCCAAACCCAACTCGCCCCCGTACTGTCCAACCGTTTCAAGATTGAGCAAACGGGTCTAAGCGAGCGCAGTGAAGCAACCCTGAGACGTATCGATGCAATACAAGGTGAAGGTCTGGTCCATTTGCCACAAAGCCTGATGATCATGGTGCGCGCGCCAAGCGGACAAGAGCAGTTGTTTACTCTGCTACACAATAACGCTCACACCAATATTTCTAGCTTGTTTAATGAAGAGAGTAACCGTGATTTCGCCAATGATGATTTAACCTTAGTGCGCGGAGTGATCGGTAGCTATCCGGCTGCGTACCTATCGTTGGAGGAATCTGAGGTCGATCAGTTGGTCGAATCATTAGAAGCGCTGCGAACCGAAGACGATTACATTAAGATACTGGATCAATTCGCGATTCGCCGCAGTTCTGATGAATTCTGGCCGTTCAGTGACCGCGTGCACGAGTGGTATAAAGCGGATCAACCGATCGAATTTGGATTGCTGGACTATAATCGTTTTGAAAACAGATAAACGTTTTAATTGGGTTTAACGTGTTATCGGAGGTAGTTATGGGACTTCAAGACAATATCCGAGCATTGGAGCAACAAATCTATGTCGCGTGCTCCGAAGGTGATTACGACACCGTACAGATGTTAGAGCACCAACTCGACAGCTTGAGAAACCGGTCATCTCACACCCGTGATGACTCCCCTTATGCACCCGAAGGGAAGCTCTATCCGGAAGACGACTGGTACTAACTATAGTTGCTCAGTCAACTGGGCCGCCTCACTCGCCCTGCCTTGCAGGGCGTTTTATTATTCTGTCACTCGCTCTGTTCATTCCAACATTGTTCGCTGAGTTATTGGCCTACATGTCCAACCCAATTTGCGTAGGCGTTCTTCGCCCAATCCGCTAAAATATTCCGTCACTAAAAAGCGCTTTACAACGCAAGATTACACGCTATCATTCGTGCGCAAACGTTTGCCTCACTTTTTGAGTCTGTATTTTGAGGGTTTTATGCTGTCCGATATTGAAATCTGTCGCACGACATCACTGCAATCTATCGATCAGGTTGCGCTTAACGCTGGATTAACGGAATCAGAGTTTCACAGCCAAGGAAAATATAAGGCCAAAATCTCACTGAGCACACTGAAAAGGCTCGATGATCAACCTACAGGCAAGCTAATCGTCGTGACCGCGATTACTCCAACCCCTCTTGGCGAAGGCAAAACCGTCACCACGATTGGCCTTGCGCAAGGATTGAAAAAGTTGGGGCGCTCTGTAATGGCGTGCATTCGTCAACCTTCTATGGGGCCCGTGTTTGGCGTCAAAGGCGGCGCAGCGGGCGGCGGTTACTCGCAAGTCGCGCCGATGGAAGAGTTGAACTTGCACCTCACTGGCGATATTCATGCGGTGAGCGCTGCCCACAACCTCGCGGCGGCCGCCATTGACGCGCGTCTGTATCATGAACAGCGCAACGGCTATGACGATTTCGAAACGCGCAGTGGACTCAAAGCACTGCGTCTTAACCCAGAACGCATCGTGTGGAAACGCGTAATGGATCATAATGACCGTGCACTGCGCATGATCCGCGTGGGTCAGAACGAGCCAGGTAAAACCATCAACGGCTTTGAGCGCCAAGATGGCTTTGACATTTCAGCCGCATCGGAACTGATGGCCATTCTTGCCCTTGCCAGCAACCTGAGCGATTTGCGCCAGCGTATCGGCCGTGTTGTACTAGCTTATGATCTCGATGGGCAGCCCGTGACCGCAGAAGATTTGCAAGTCGCCGGCGCTATGGCAGTCTGCATGAAAGACGCCATCGAACCCACGTTAATGCAAACGCTAGAAGGTGTGCCGACCTTGATCCACGCTGGGCCTTTCGCCAATATTGCTCACGGTAACTCTTCCATCATCGCAGACAATATCGCCACCAAGTTGGCCGATTTCACGGTCACCGAAGGCGGCTTTGGTTCAGACATGGGCTTTGAAAAAGCGTGCAACATCAAAGCGCAACTCTCCGGCAAAGCGCCTGATTGCGCCGTCATTGTGGCAACGTTGCGCGGACTTAAAGCCAACTCTGGCTGTTACGACTTAAAGCCAGGCCAAGCCTTGCCTGACGCCCTATTCCATGATGATAAAGACGCGCTGCACGCTGGATTTGAAAACCTAAAATGGCACATCGACAATGTCAACAAGTACGGCGTGCCGGCGGTTGTGGCCATCAACCGATTCCCGCAAGACAGCGAACAAGAGCTCGCTGAGCTGAAAGCGCTGATCGAAGCTCTGCCAAACAATGTCGCCGTTTCTATCAGCGAAGGCTTTGCCCTTGGTGGTGAAGGCACTCGTGAGCTTGCCGCCAAGGTGGTGGAACAAACGCAGACGAGCGCGAGCTTTAAGCCACTGTATCAACTTTCCCAATCACTGGAAGAGAAACTGATGGCGGTAACAGAAACAGGCTATGGCGCGTCGTCCATCACGCTCAGTGAGCTGGCGAAAGCGCAACTGGCCCAGTTCAAGCAACAAGGCTTTGATCACCTTGCCGTCTGTATGGCAAAAACGCCCATGTCCATCTCGACTGATGGCGCAGTCAAAGGGGCGCCTAGTCACTTTGATGTGCCAGTACGGGAACTCAAGCTGTGTGCAGGTGCCGGTTTTATCTACGCCCTGTGTGGCAATGTGATGACGATGCCTGGTCTCCCTGATAAACCAGCGTTTATGAATCTTGATCTAGACGATGACGGCAACATCATCGGGCTGAGCTAAACCTTAGCGAGTTAGCTTCGCCTTTCAGGTTTTATTCAAGTTTGAACGAGGCTTGGGCACTGTGCCTAAGCCTTTATTTTTTAAGCCACTGCGCCACTTTTCACCCTAGATGTTGTACCATTGACATTCAGTCAGCCAACAGTGGACCCCATCATGGAAGCCGAACTACTCGAAATCAAAAACTTCCTCGCCCAACATCCGCCTTTTGATGAACTCGAAGATGAAGTTCTCAACACCGTCACGAAAAGCATCGAAATCTCCTATTTTCGGGAAGATACACCCGTCATCCACTTTGGCGATGAGATTCACGATCTGTATATGATTCGCAGTGGCGTCATTGAAGTCTACCGCCGCAAAGGGGAGCTCTATAACCGAATCGATGAGGGCGCCTTATTTGGCCAAATGGGGCTACTGACCAACAACAAAGTCCGCTTCCCGGCGAAAGCGATCACCGACACCCTACTCTATTGCATTCCCGAAGCGGTGTTCCAGCACCTCTACGACAACTATGAATCCTTTGCCGATTTTGTTGAAGTACAAGACAGTGCGCGTCTTCGCCATGCGATTTCCACCTCAACCGAGCAAAACGATCTCACCACGTCTAAGGTGCGCACCTTGCTGACCGGTGAAGTGCCTTACATCTACAAAACCGAGTCGATTCAAAACGCGGCGATCAAAATGGCCGATGAGAATGTCTCTTCGTTGTTGATTTATGATGCTGATATCGTCGAGAGCGATGAAGAAGACACCAACCCATTAGTCGGGATCATTACCGACCGCGATTTGTGCACACGCGTGCTCGCGCAGGGTCTTAACCCCGCAGACCAAGTAGCGGACGTGATGACCACCGAACTCATCTCCCTTGATCACAACGCCTACGTCTATGAAGCCATGCTCACCATGCTGCGCTACAACGTCCATCATTTACCTGTGCTGAAAGACAAAAAACCGATAGGCATCATTGAGGCAACCGATATTGTTCGCTATGAGTCACAAAACTCGCTGCTACTGGTGAGCACCATCTTCCAACAACAAAGCATTGATGAATTGGCGGTGTTGTCCCAACAAGTGAAGGACAGTTTCGTCCGTCTGGTGAACGAAGACGCCAACTCGCACATGGTGGGCAGCGCGATGTCGGTGATTGGTCGCAGCTTTAAGCAGCGTATCATCGAGTTGGCAGAAGAAGAGCTCGGCGAAGCACCCATCCCCTACTGCTTTGTCGCACTGGGATCGATGGGGCGCGATGAACAGTTATTAGTCACCGACCAAGACAACGCCATTATTCTCGACAACAGTTTTGATAAAAAACGGCACGATGACTATTTTGCACTGCTCGCCAAACGCGTCTGTGATGGGCTTGATCGCTGCGGCTACCAATACTGCACCGGCGACATTATGGCGACAAACCCCGACTGGCGAATGACACGCACCGAGTGGGAAGAGTGTTTTGCCGATTGGATTGACGATCCAAACCCTAAGGCGCTGCTCAATGCCTCTATTTTCTTTGACTTAGATGGCGTGTATGGCAGGCTCAAATTCGCGGAGCAACTCAATGGTTTTATCGTCCGCCGCGCCCGTAAGAACAACCGTTTTCTCGCGTGCTTGGCGCGCAATGCCATGAACCGCACCCCACCACTTGGCTTTTTTAAAGATTTTGTGATGGAAAAAGACGGTCAGCACAAAAACTCGATCAACTTAAAACGTCGTGGCACCGCGCCACTGGCCGACCTTATCCGTGTGCATGCACTGGCCGTTGGCTCTCGCTCAAGAAATTCATTCGAACGTCTTGATGACATTCAAGAAGCGGGTATTTTGCCAAAAGGCAAAGCGCGAGATTTGCGTGACGCGTTGGAATTCATCTCCATGGTACGTATCCGCCACCAAGCCTATGATGTGGAAAATGAGATTGAACCAGACAACAACATCGAGCCTGAGCACTTGTCTGATTTTGAACGACGCAACCTCAAAGATGCGTTTCAGATATTGAGTAATGCGCAGAACTTCCTCAAGTTCCGCTATCAAGCGAGCAACAACTTTAAGTAGGCGACACTATGCTAAATCGACTCAAATACGCTGGCAGCATAGACTGGCCGAACAAGTTCCAACAAAAGCTCGCACTGACTCAAGATGAGCGACTGCTACGCTACTACCAAGCGGGCGTGCCTGCGCTCGACACCCCAATTAGCGAGGTGAAGTTTCTAGCGATGGATTTTGAAACCACCGGCCTTGATGCCAATCAAGATGACATCATCACCATAGGGACTGTGCCCTTTGATCTTAATCGAATCTACATGAATCAGGCCAAGCACTGGACCGTTCGTCCCCGTCAGCAGTTAGCGGAAGAGTCGGTGGTCATTCATGGCATTACCCACTCAGATGTGCTGGACGCTCCGGATTTGTCTGCTGTGTTTGATCAAGTATTAGAGCAAATGGCGGGTAAGATCACCGTGGTTCACTATCAAAAAATCGAACGTGAGTTTTTCGATCAAGCGCTGCGCTCTCGCATCAATGAAGGCATTGAGTTTCCAGTGGTCGATACCATGCAACTTGAAATCGAATGGCAGAAGAAACAGACCCAGGGCATCATCAATCGGATTAAAGGCAAAAAACCACAATCGGTCCGTTTAGCGGCAAGTCGCACACGTTATGGTTTGCCACAATACACGCCACATCATGCCCTAACCGATGCGATCGCAACCGCTGAGCTTCTTCAAGCGCAGATCGCCTATCGCTTTGCACCTTCGACCCCCATTGGCAAACTGTGGATTTAAGTCGCTGTCACTCAGAGGTTTCAATTTTAGCGAGGCATAAAAAAACGGGAGACCTTCGAGTCTCCCGTTTTATTTTCACTTATTGTTGGAATGACTTACTGGTTGTATTTCTCAGTACGCATACCGAGTATCAAGCTGACACACATCAACAGCAGGACAATCGTGAACGGCAGCGCGGTTGAAATCGCACCCGCTTGTAGCGCTTGAATCGCTTCCGTACCACCAATCCAGAGTAGCGCAACCGCAATCGCCCCTTCCATGAAGGCCCAGAATACACGTTGCAGGACAGGCGCATCCACTTTACCACCAGCGGTAATGCTGTCGATAACCAGTGAGCCTGAGTCCGATGAGGTGATAAAGAACACCAAGACCAGTACCACTGCAATCACAGAGAGCATCGTGCCCATTGGCAGCACATCAAACATCTGGAACATCGCTAGCGACACATCCGTCAAGCCGTTGGCACCTAGCTCACCAATGTTGTTGACCACTTGATCAATCGCAATGCCACCGAAGACCGACATCCAAAGCAAGGTAACGGCGGTAGGGACAAGCAACACTGCGGTCATGAACTCGCGCACAGTACGACCTTTAGAAACGCGAGCAATGAACATACCGACAAATGGCGACCATGAAATCCACCAAGCCCAGTAGAAAACAGTCCAACCTTGGAACCAAGCAACGTCTTCACGACCATGCGGGTTACTTAACGGGATGATGTTTTCAACGTACGCCATCAGCGTTGTGCCGATGTTGCCAAACGTAACCGCATAACCGATCAGAGCCACCAAAATCAGCAGCACGAACGCTACCAACATGTTGATGTTACTGATCACTTTTACGCCACCGTCGATACCACGAACAACCGATACCACCGCCAATAATGTCACAATAGTAATCACGACAATCTGTAGCCCTAGGCCGGCATCAATACCGAAGACATGGTGAATACCACTGGCCGCTTGTTGCGCGCCAAGACCAAGAGACGTTGCCAAACCAAACAAGGTAGCCAAAACCGCTAGGATGTCCACCACGTGACCTGCCCAGCCCCAAGCGCGATCGCCCAGAAGTGGATAAAAAATTGAGCGAATTGAGAGCGGTAAGCCTTTGTTGTACGCAAAGAACGCAAGTGACAGTGCCACCACGCCATAGATAGCCCACGGGTGCAGACCCCAGTGGAACATGGTTGCGCCCATAGCCAGTTTGGCGGCGGCTTCTGTGTTGGCTTCCACACCCAGTGGCGTTTCATACCATCCGGTGAAATACGCAACAGGCTCTGCCACACTCCAGAACATCAGTCCGATACCCATACCAGCAGCAAACAGCATAGAGAGCCAGGAGATGAACGAATAGTCCGCCGTCGCTTGTTGACCACCAAGTCGGATTTTTCCAAGCGGTGAAACAATCAACGCCAGGCAGAAGATCACGAAAATGTTGCCCGACCAAATGAACAGCCAATCAAAGCTGCCAATGATTTGCCATTTTAGGCCATCTAACGCAGATTTAGCCGACTCCGCATCAAGCACTAGCGTCGCTACCAAGAACAACGCGATCAAACCCGCGCTGATCCCAAAGACAGGGTTGTGAACATCAAACCCCCACTTTTGCACATTATCTTGCCCGACGGTGTAGTCGGTGCTATCGATACTGTACTTATCTATACCCTTAGTCATCGTTCCTCTCTTAGATGATTAGTGCGTGTGTTCGAGCTTGTTGACATAAAAATCATTAGTCGTAAAACTAATATCTTGCGCTTTACGACGCATTCCTAACGAAGTTCAAGCTCGTCGCGAACGCACATATTGTACTCACCCATATAAAATGTTCCATTAAACCTCGGTTAAATGTTCACTTTTTACCCACAAAGGTTAGCAGAAGTTCAATTTTTAAACAAAACCCTCACTCAATGCTGACATGGTTTTGTTTGAATTCTAAACATTTGAACTCTACTAAATTCATCACTACACTTCCTTCTTAATGATAATTCACATGATGAGTGGTCCGTCAAGCGCCTGAAAGAACATTGATCTTTACACTTCAAATGATTCACTAATTGAGGTATTTTCCCCGCTCCATCGCGACGTTAATAGAGGTATCAAGTTGGAAAAGCACGAAGAAGTATTGGTTTCACTCCGCCAAATCATGCGCGCTATTGATTTGCACTCGAAGAAACTGAGTAAAGAGTCAGGCCTAACCGGGCCACAATTAATACTCATGCGCTCAATTCGAGAACTCGGTGAAGTGACCATTCGTGAGCTATCTAACCACACCAACATGAGTCAGGCGACGGCCACTACCATCCTTGACCGCCTCGAGCGCAGTGATCTGGTTAAGCGCGTGCGCAGCGTGCAAGACAAACGCAAGGTACACGCTCATTTAACTGACAAAGGCCGCCAAGTGCTCAGTGAAGCTCCAATGCCACTGCAGCAAAGCTTCATCAATAAGTTTCAAACGCTGGAGGAGTGGGAACAGTCGTTGTTGCTCTCGTCCGTCCAACGCATTTCCGCCATGATGAATGCCGAAGACATCGAAGCGGCACCAGTGCTAGAGCTGGGTAGCATCATCAAGCCAGAATAATTCGCCGCGTTACGCACATGATCAAGGTGAGTGGCTATCGGTAGATTGGCCACTCACTCGACGCTTTCACTTGGCGAATCGATAAATGGGTGTGAATGTCTTTCACATGATTGAGAGTCTGTAACTTGCGAGTAAATGCTTCATAGCCGCTCAAATCGCGCGCCGCGACCTCAAGTAGATAATCGTACGCCCCCGACACCACATGACAGCTCACCACCTCTTCCATCTCAATCACGTCTTGTTCGAAACTGGTAATAGAACTCGCCTGATGGTTATTCAAGCTCACTTCGACAAATACTGTCATTCCAACCCCAATATGCCCCGTGTCTAACTTTGCATGATAGCCGCTGATCACCCCACTCTCCTCTAAGCGTTTAATTCGCCTCGCACAAGGTGACGGTGACAATCCGACCTTTTCCGCTATTTGCGCCGCGGATTGACGCGAATCTCGCTGCAATAGCGAGAGAATGTGTTTATCAATTCGATCCATACTACGTTGCCTATATCACTCAAAAAATGATTTATCATTAGCAAAATCTGGCACACATTAAGTAGATTTCCACTCACTTTGCCATCTTTAACCCCATCATACGAT
The DNA here is from genome assembly GCF_059834345.1 of Vibrio sp. R11-SG3-ISO3-SZ. NCBI lineage: Bacteria > Pseudomonadati > Pseudomonadota > Gammaproteobacteria > Vibrionales > Vibrionaceae > Vibrio > Vibrio sp. R11-SG3-ISO3-SZ. The sequence continues at coordinate 50,832 of NZ_JCBDGX010000089.1, read as the reverse complement.
TCATACTTAGCAAATGATAATTAAATGTTAAAGCATTATGTTCACAGGCTATCTTGCTATGCTGGCAACCCTCCTGATGTGGTCAGGCTTTTTTCTTTCGCTACGTATGGGCGCTCAATCTACATTGACTCTGGCTGATATTGCGCTGCTGCGTTTTATGCTGCCCGCAATTGTTCTGTTGCCGTTTGTCATCAAACACAGAACGGCAATTCGAGATACGCCTTGGAGGCTAAAACTAGGCTTGTTTATCGGTTGCGGCCTTCCCTATCTATGGGTCGCGGGTAATGGAATGCAGCTTGCACCGGTTTCCGATGGCAGCGCACTTATCCCTGGCACCTTACCGCTGTTTGTCACGGCGCTTGCGGTGTTGGTTTATCGTCAATCACTGAGCCACCATAGAGTGATAGGCTTATGCCTGATTGTGGTTGGCATCGCGATATTTCTGCATTATGGGGCCAGTGCGGGCCACCATCAGCTTAATGGTTACCTTGTCTTGCTTGTGGCGAGTTTCATGTGGAGTGTGTTTACGATTTGCGCCAGAGTCGCCGCGCTCAACGCCTTAGCCGTGGCCGGATGGGTATCATTGCTTTCAAGCTTGACGTTAGCACTCTTGATACGGACTGGGGTCGTGCCGAGCACCTTAGCCAGTGTCGACGTCACCCTGTGGCCGTACGATGAATTGCTCCGCCATCTTTTACTGCAAGGCGTTGGAGCGGGCATTATTGCCGCCTTTACCTACCTTCATGCCATTGCTCACCTTGGCGCTGAACGCAGCGCGGCGTTTGCAGCGACGACACCTGTTATCGCGACGCTCTTAGCTTGGTTTTTCTTGCAAGAATGTGCCAACGCGGTGAGCTTGCTCGCCCTCGGCTGTATATCGCTTGGCAGTATTATCGCCAGCAACGTCTTTTTAAAAAATGATCAGTCGGTCGCTTTTACTGTCAAACCCTATACTGTCAAACCGAAGGCAGCGAACGCCAAGCAACCTTAATGCACCTTAGTGGACAAGCGTTACACAGAAAGTTTGATAAACGCGGCGGGAATGACCACGCACAGCCCATAGACCCATAAAGGGATCCAACGACCTTTTTGATGAATGAGTACGGGTGAGCATACAAACAGGCCAATCAGTACCAACAAGGCGCTGCCCGGTGCCCATTGCTCAACTAAAGCGATAACCACCAAATAGCCGATAATAAACCATTGCGGTAAGTGCAGTTTTAATCCGAGCGCGAGTGAGAAAAGTAGAGCAGCAAACAAAGACAACATAGGTGACTCTTTATTATGATTTGGCTTAAATATTAATGAGAACCATTATCAAAAACAAGTCATTTTTACGCGCGATTCGAACGTGTTATCCTCTGCGCACTTATCTTCTAACACCTAGCGATTTATGAAAACACCCTGCATTGCAGCATGTAAAAACAATGGCGGAATCTGTAGCGGCTGTCACCGTACTATGGACGAAATAGTTCAGTGGTCTCAGCACTCTGATGAACAACGTGATCACATCATGGACTCAATCAGCGGGCAACAGAGTACACACACGTGTCCTCAGTGTGCTAGCCCTACTCAGTGTGACATTAGCCTAGGGAAATCAACATGTTGGTGCTTTTCGCTCGAAGAACGAGACAAATCGACGCTCAATGACGATACTTCTCGTAATCTTTGCTTATGTCGCCGCTGCCTTAGCGCACTGCCGTTGGCCTAAAAAGCTCACCACCTTAGCGGTAAGATAATAAATAGACCTATCGAACAAAAAAGTTGTAACCAAGCTTGTCATTCACGACAAAAATGAATCCATACACTATTAAACAACTTGCACCGAGTTCACAAAAACCGCGTCAATGTATATGAAATTCATCTAAAAGCCTTCAGTAATATTAATTGTCATCATTGATCAATAAATAGACAGCAAACTATGTCAAATTGCTATTTTTTCGTCATTTGAGTCGCTGATTCGCACGCGCTAGGATGACTAAAATAACGACATAATGAGGGCTTACCTATGGAAAAACTCTTCGCTTCAGCACTGGAACTCAAACAGCGTACCCAAGTGACAAGTCTATTTGCCATGAACGGTTTCAAGATTATCAACACCGACTTTGACCAAGTGATCTTCGAACGCTTGGGCACAAAAATTCAAGTCCATTTTGATCGCTCAGCTAACGCGCGCACACTCGCGGTACTCGATAGTTAAACACTTCAGAGCTCCCCTACCTCCGCCAACGTGTTGACCTTCCCCAGGTAAGCACTCATGCTCTAAAAGTCGCGGTAAATAGGCCGCGACTTTTTATTACATCTCCACATCCCGATTCAGTAAAAAGCTCGCTAGCCATAACGCTGAGTAGAATAAAATGGTAACATCGCGCCAATAGATAAAGGTGTATTGAGCAAGCAGACACATCGTCAGCCCGCGGTATCAGCGCCAAACCTGAGATGAATGGGGTGACTCATTTCTCATCTGGCTCAAGCACAAAAGAGTAATTACAAGGTATTCAAATGGTTAACAACACAATTCAATGGTTTCCTGGCCACATGCACAAAGCGCGCAAGGAGATCGAAGAAGCCATTCCGCAAGTGGATGTCATTATTGAAGTGCTCGATGCTCGTATCCCGTTTAGCAGCGAGAACCCGATGATCTCTCAACTACGCGGAGAGAAACCTGTGGTTAAAGTGCTCAACAAGCGCGATCTTGCCGATCCTGAGCTCACTCAATTGTGGATCGAGCACTTTGAGAAAGAGCACAACGTGAAGGCGATGGCCATCACCACACAAAATCCCCAAGAAGTACATAAAATCCTCGAGCTTTGTCGTAAGCTGGCGCCGCATCGTGAAGAGATCGGCAAAAACGTTCGTACCATGATCATGGGCATTCCCAACGTTGGTAAATCGACCATCATTAACACACTGGCTGGTCGTGTTATTGCGCAAACCGGCAACCAGCCTGCCGTCACTCGACGCCAACAACGCATCAACTTGCAAAATGGCATCGTACTGTCTGACACGCCGGGAATTTTGTGGCCAAAAGTTGAAAACCCGCACAGTGGGTTCCGACTCGCCGCAACGGGCGCTGTGAAAGACACGGCAATGGAATACGATGAAGTCGCATTCTACACCGTTGAGTACTTAGCCAAAGCGTACCCAGAGCGCTTAAAAGAGCGTTACCAAATTGAAGAGTTACCAGAAACCGATATTGAGCTGATGGAAGAGATCGGTCGACGCCGCGGCGCATTGCGCACAGGTGGGCGCGTGGATCTGCACAAATGCTCAGAAATCCTTTTGCATGAGCTGCGCGGCGGAACACTGGGTCAATTGACTCTGGAGCGCCCAGAGATGATCACTCAAGAGTTGATCGAAGTCGAAATCGAAGCGGCCCGCAAAGCAGAAGAAAAAGCGAAGAAGAAAGAAGAGCGTCGTAAACGTTACCTGAAAAACAAACGCTAAGGCGTTTAGGAGAGTATCGATGAGAGTTCCCACGAATATTATTACCGGTTTTTTGGGTACAGGAAAAACCACCGCCATTTTGAATCTGCTCAAAGAGAAACCGGCAAACGAGCATTGGGCGGTATTGGTCAATGAATTTGGCGAGATAGGGATTGATGGCGCACTGCTCACAGACCAAGGCGCACTTATCAAAGAAGTACCCGGCGGCTGCATGTGCTGTGCCGCTGGCGTGCCAATGTCGGTGGCGGTCACGGCACTGTTGCGTACCCAACCAGATAGGCTAATCGTTGAGCCTACGGGCCTGGGGCACGCGCACAAAGTACTGGCTACCCTCACCTCTGCGCAGTTTGCTGATTACATCGATTTGAAAGCGACCATCGGGCTGGTCGATCCGCGCAATCTCTCTAAGGATAAATACACCAGTAACCAGAACTTTATTGATCAACTGGCCATTTCCGACATCATTATTGGCAACAAGGTTGATCAATGTCAGGTCAGTGATGTGGATGCCTTCAACGATTGGGTCACGGTTCAGACACCACCAAAAATCTACAGTCAGTTGGTGAAACAAGGTCGCTTCCCTATTGAGTTACTCGATAGCCAGCGCCGCAATAAAGCGCCGTCGAGCGCGCCAATGGACGCTCATCACCATGAACATGCCGAGCAAGAGCCTCAATTCGCCCTTGCCCCCGATCAAGTGATGACTCGCAAAGAAAACCAAGGCCAAGGTTACTACAGCTGCGGCTGGATTTTCGGTGCTGAAGTCACCTTTAATTTTGATGACCTCTTTTCAGTGCTGTCTGATCTTACCGCTGAGCGCGTCAAAGGCGTGTTGAATACCAACAATGGCAGCTTCGCGTTTAACGTCAGCAATGGCGTGGTTTCCGTCAATCAAGTCAGTTTGGAGGGATTTGAAAGCCGCCTAGAAGTCATCGACAGCCAGTTATTACCTTGGCAACAACTTGAAGACGTCTTGGTTAGTATCTCTAGCCTCAAAGCATAACGAGTCGCTGCCAGTGGTAGCGCTGGTGGCCTCTTCTCGCCTTTTTCTCATCCTAGAATAAACCTCTTGACCCTGTAGCCAACTACAGGGTTTATAATCACGCCATGATTTCTTCAACATGGCTTATCAACATGGAACGGTTAACCCGCGGTCAGTTGGCCAAACAACTGAACATCACCATTGAAGCAATACGATTTTATGAGCAGCAAGGGCTACTAAAGCCACAACGTGCCGCCAACGGCTATCGTCAATACGATAGTGACTGCGTCGCCAAGCTCTCGTTTATTCTGCACGCAAAAGAGTTGGGGTTCACACTAGAAGACATCCAAGAGCTGCTCTCCATCCATATCAAGCCTGAGCAACATACCTGCCAAGAGGTAAAGGGTATTACGGAAGCTAAGCTGGACGATATTGAACAAAAGATACAGCGCCTGCAACACATGCACGATGCGCTGCAAGTGATCAATCAGCGTTGTTGTGGCGGCGCCCATGCGGCAACACACTGCACCATACTCACAGCACTTGCGCATACAAAGCCCGAGGAGAGATAGCATGAGCCGAATTGATACCTTTTTCATGACGTTGCTTGATTTATGGCTCGACTCCGCCTTTTGGATTATTGTCGGCCTCATCGTCGCGGGCATCCTAAAAAGCTTGATGAACACAGACAAATTGGGGCTGCTATTCAGAGGTTCTGGCTTGTGGCCTGCGGTAAAAGCGACAGTATTAGGCGCGCCATTGCCTCTGTGCTCATGCGGCGTGATCCCTGCGGCTTTGGGCCTTCGACGCGCTGGCGCCTCCAAAAGCTCGACGGTCGCTTTTTTGATCTCGACACCAGAAACGGGCGTTGACTCCATCTCCATCTCATACGCGTTACTTGGGCCATTTATGGCCATTATCCGCCCTATTGCCGCAATGAGTTCTGCATTAGTCGCAGCGATACTCGTGCTAGTAACAGACAAAGAAACGCAACCCGCGACACCCTCTCAGCCAAGTAACAACCATTGCTCATCAAGCTGCTGTAGCAGTAAGCCAGTGGAGAGCAGCCCTACCTCATGGACAACACGGTTTTGGCAAGGTCAGCGATTTGCCTTTACCGACTTGATTTCCGATCTCTCTATCTGGTTAATTATAGGGCTAACAATGTCCGCGTTAGTCGTGACTTTTATTCCTCCTGAATCTCTAGGTGAACTTAGCCGCGGCCCTTGGGCGATGCTGGTTATGGCTCTGATTGGCGTCCCTATGTATATCTGCGCGTCAGCCTCAACGCCTCTCGCAGCAGGCTTTATGCTTGCGGGTGTCTCCCCTGGCGCCGTGCTTGTCTTTTTACTTGCAGGCCCTGCCACCAACATGGCGACATTGGGTGTGGTTTATCACCAGCTAGGCAAGCGCGTTCTTGTGAGCTACCTGATCGGTGTTGTGGGCGTGGCAATGGTGTTTGGATATATGACGAACGCGTTAGTGGATACGCTCGCCATCGACATCCAAACGCAACTCGACAGCAGCAGTCAGCTTATCCCAGAGAGACTCGTTTGGTTAAGCGCCATCGTATTATTGATTGCGATCTTCAGAGACATCTACAAGCGGTTTCAGCCGTTAAATAAACGCTTGGCCTAATCCACAACCAAACATCCTTTGCGGGTCGTTAGAAGAGCAAATAGCGCACATAAAAAGGCCGCAAAAGCGATAATGGTGAGTGGCAATGACCAGGTTTGAGTCTGAGAGTAAATCATGCCAACAATAGCGGGGCCAACAGCCGCAAGCGCATAACCTATTGATTGGGCCATACCTGACAACGTCGCCGCTTGTGCTGAGGTCCCGGATATCTGCCCCAAAATCGACAAAGCGAGAATAAAGGTAGAACAGTTGCCCAAACCAAACACGCCAACCCAGAAGATAGCCCACTGAGGAAACAGCATTAGGCCAGTCACACCTACCCCGTTTAAAAGCGCAGCACCGACAAATAAAGGCGCAATACTTTTGCTTCTAGCCATGATAGGAATGAGCAGCAACCCCGGAAACATAGTCGAAAACTGCAAAAAGCCATACACATACCCCGCTTCTAACTCGCTGTAACCCAAAGCCGCGAGAATTTTTGGCAGCCAGCCTGCAAACGTGTAAAAAATAAAAGAGTTCAAACCAAGCGCAAACGTGAAGTACCAAGCAATAGGCTGGCGCATAAGCTTGTTTAATGGGTAGTAATCTTTGCTACTCGCAGTGCTGCGAGTTTTGCTTTCCGCTAACCTTGGCAACCAAAAAGCCAAAGCGAGCACAGGAAAAATCAAATTTCCCGCCAATGCGACTCGCCAACCGATAGAGATGTCATCAATAACGTTGGTGACAGGCACCATGACCGAAGCGCTCAGTGTCGAGCCAATACCCATCGATATACCATACAGTGCAGTCACTGTCGCAATTCGGCCGGGAAATGACGCCTTGATGATTGCCGGAGCCAACACATTGCCGATTGCAATGCCAAGGCCGATAAGCGTTGTTCCAATGAACAACCAGTAAAAGTGCCCAAAAGAGCGAGATACTACACCAACCGCGATCAAAACTAACGCAAAACAAATCGACTTCTCTAAACCCAGTTTGCTGCCAAGCTTGGGACACCAAGGAGACGCCAACGCAAACATGATCAACGGCGTTGACGTAATCACACCCATACTGACCGCTGAAATCTGTAACGAGTCCATAATTTGCGAAATGAGCGGAGCTAAGCTGGTGAACGGTGCGCGTAAATTGATAGAAAGCAGCAGCACGCTAATCATCAACAAAGTCGTGTTTTTTGATTTGAACATCGGTTTCAAACTTTTTAGCAGGAGAGATAACGTTGAAATGTCTTATCTTACGCTTTTAACTGGCAATAGCCAGAAGGCGAACAAAATGCGCGTCGAGAATGGCAGCGTACCCTAGATAAAAACTCAAGCCGGAAAGATGGGTCTTCGAAAATGATACTTGTGGTAATGTGCGGCCGATAAACTGGGAAATGGATATTCTGAGAAATGTCTAATAATGCATTGCTCAGAATAAAAAACCATACCTGTGGCAAACATCGTTAAGTGTTGTACACTTTATAAAACGTTTGAAGGTATGGTTGTTTCTATCTCAACGTATGCTTTCGTAAAATCAATATAGGGTTGTTTTTACAATCTATTTCAAAGTGCTTAAATCACTCTTTCCCGAATACGTTGTTTTCTTGTTCTTGTACACGAATAAACGTCGTGCGTTTCGTTAACTCTTTAAGCTTTGCTGCGCCTACATAGGTACACGTTGAGCGCACACCACCAAGGATGTCAGAAATGGTGCCGTGAACACTGCCGCGGAATGGTAGAAGTACGGTTTTTCCTTCCGCTGCGCGGTACTGTGCAACGCCGCCTGAGTGCTTGTCCATGGCTGACTGAGAAGACATGCCGTAGAACTTCATGAAGGTTTTGCCGTCTTTTTCTACCAGCTCACCGCCTGATTCTTCATGACCCGCGAGCATGCCGCCGAGCATGACAAAATCGGCACCACCACCGAACGCTTTGGCTACGTCACCGGCGCAAGAACAGCCACCGTCACCGATGATCATGCCGCCAAGGCCGTGCGCTGCATCCGCACATTCGATGATGGCGGAAAGCTGCGGGTAACCCACCCCCGTTTTCACGCGAGTAGTACACACCGAACCCGGGCCAATACCCACTTTGACGATGTCGGCACCGGCTAGAATCAACTCTTCACACATGTCGCCTGTAACGACGTTACCCGCAGAGATGGTCTTCGTTGGGAATGCTTGGCGCACTTGCTGGACAAACTCCACCAAATGCTCAGAGTAGCCATTTGCGATGTCAATACAGATAAATTCCAAGTCATCGCTGAGGGCGAGAATTTGCTGCGTCTTTTCGAAATCACGCTGTGAAGTACCCGTTGAAACAAACACTTTATTGAGCGTTTCTGGTGTGGCATTGGCGACAAACTCAGCCCACTGCTCAACAGAGTAGTGCTTGTGCATTGCCGTCATCACGCCGTGCTCAGCAAGTGCGGTTGCCATTTCAAAGCTGCCGACAGAGTCCATATTGGCAGCGATCACAGGCACGCCAGACCATTGACGGCCACTATGCTTGAATGTAAAATCGCGGGTTAAATTTACTTGAGAACGACTTTTTAGGGTAGAACGTTTCGGGCGAAACAGGACATCTTTAAAGCCTAACTTAAGTTCTTGTTCGATACGCATGGATTACCATTCCTTTCTCTTCAAATCGGAGTGTCGGTGCGTTTTCGGTACGCTTTGGCAGAAGCGTGACTGAGTTTCGGACACAAAAAAACCGGAGCGTTGGCAGACGCTCCGGTTTTCAGCATTATAGGTTGTGATTTGTTTCCTGCAAGACTGATATTGTTAGATTTTTTGTGATACAGTTCGGTTAAGTTGCATACCTAAATTCCCTACCCTTCAGATCTATTCTTAATTTTTCATTATTAGTCAGTTGGTTAACAACACCTAGCCAAACGTTTGCTTTTATCGCTCGCTCATTTCCAGCGCACTCATCTGGGTTATTTCACCTTTTCCACTCACACCCTGAGCCACGGATATTCAAAACAGACGGCATTTCTTGCTCAAATTTCAGGCAAAAAAATGGCCAAGCACGGAGCTTGACCAAATGGGTAGACAAAACTGACGTTGTTTTGTGATTAGAAATCGTAACGAATACCGGCTTGTAGTTGGTCGTCTTTGTTATCGATTTGTTCGAAACGGTAACCAGCGTAAGTACGTAAATTGCCGTTGAACTTGTGCTCAACTTCTAGCGCAAAGTGATCCACAGAATCTTCATTAGCCACTTCTTGGTAGTTGTAAACTGCAATTAAAGACGTTTTACCCAATTTATACTTAGCGCCGAGTTCGTACATTGAAGCGTCAACTTCTACGTTACTTACAACTTTGGTTCCATCACCGTAAATAGCAGCTAACGTCAGAGAATCCACTGAGTAACTCGCACCAATGTTATATTGATCTTCAGAAAGACTACCTTGATCTTGAGAAGTGTAACCAAGGCCCAAATCAAGACCAAAATCTAAGCTGTATACCGCAGAAATGCCGAAACTATCGTTATCTTTTTGATCAGATGCGATGTAGTTCGCTTTGATAGTCAAAGCGTCGAAGTTCCCTGCGTAAACAAAGTTGTTTTCTCGTTTATCTTTGTTAGCACCGATTAGATCTGCGGCAGCTTCATCGAAAGTATTCATTAGATCGGTAAAATCTGTGATTTGAACCTGAGCAGAGTCCTGCTTTCCGTAAGAAAACTCACCGAACTTTGTACCAATACCTGCAAAGATATAACGATTGTCGATAGTTTCACTATCGCCTGGTTCTACTTGTGCTTCATATTTACCGAAACCGTAAAGCTCTTCGGATAATTCAGTTTTTCCTTGAAAGTTGAAACGTGCACGCGATTTATCTTTGAAAGAACTGTCTGATGCCGATTCATTCTCATCGGAGATGTTGAAACGGGCTTCCGCACGGCCACCAACCTTCAACTCTGTTCCTTCTGACTTATAAACAGTCGCCGCCAATGCGGAACCTGAAGTGAGAACCGCCAACACTGCTGATGCTAGAACTGCTTTATTCATCTTACTTACCTTTTTTAATCAAAGAGCTTCATTGCTCAAACCAATTCAATGGCGACTAAGTTAGTCAGACTCTATGAAGGTTTCATGGCTCGTCGATGACACTTTGGTGGCAGTTCTATGTAATAATGATGACAAAACCTTATTTAAAATCAGTCAATTAATTAATGTTAAATAGAAAAATGTAGATTTAGGCTGAAAAATAGCCACTATCGTTCATCTTTAGGAGAGTCCATCACCACCATGGTGGATATGGAATTGACTTGTCGGCACTCACCCAGTACATCCGCGTGAAATTTTTTGTAACTGGGCAGATCTTTCGCCTCGACTCTAAGCAGATATTCGTTCGATCCTGTGATGTTGTGGCACTCCACCACTTCATCAACAAACCTGACATGATCTTCAAATTCCAACTGGGCTTGCTTGCGATGACTGGCTAGCCCAATCGACACGTAGGCGACAAAGCCAACACCCAACTGTCCATTATCGAGCACCGCGCGATACCCTTTTATCACCCCTCTTTTTTCCAACTCTTGCACACGTCGCAAGGTTGCTGAGGCTGAGAGCCCAATTCGCTCAGATAGCTCTACATTGGATATTCTTCCGTCATTTTTTAACTCACGCAATATTCTGTCGTCGTATTTATCCATTTTGATAATTCATATCTTTTGGTGGCGAATTTACACAAATAAAAACACACAATTGCTCGCACGACAACATACGATAAGGATTCGTTTCTTGATTAAGGATTGCATCATGTTACTGGATCAAGTGATTGCGCTGACTCTGTTCGCGTTCGTTTCTACCTTTACCCCGGGGCCCAACAACGTCATGTTAATGACCAGTGGCGCCAACGTCGGCTATCTAAGAACGCTGCCGCATATCGCAGGCGTGGTGTTCGGCTTTGCGTTTATGGTGCTACTAGTTGGGCTCGGGTTGACGCAAGTTTTCATCACCTATCCAGCGCTTCATCAAGGATTAAAGTGGCTCAGCTTACTCTACCTTGGTTACCTCGCGGTAAAAATTGCATTGAGCGGACAAGTCTCCAGTCAAGAGGCGTATAAACCGCTGACTTTTCTCAATGCCGCCGGGTTTCAGTGGGTCAATCCCAAAGGTTGGTCAATGGCACTGACGGCGGTCACCCTCTATAGTAATGGAGGAGGTGTGTGGGAACTGTTGGTGATCTCCAGCGCATTTATGCTCGTGAATTTCCCCTCTTGCTCCTTCTGGGTATTGGCAGGCAAAGAGATGCAACGCTGGTTAACCAGCACCACGCGCGTGCGCGTGTTTAACATCACGATGGCACTGCTGTTGATCGCATCTACCCTACCGATGCTGTGATTCATCTCAACGCTGTTGGTGCGGATGTGCTTTTGGCTAATTTACATCTTTCGAATGTAAATTTAGTTAAAGAGACTGACATTAACGAGGTTGAGCTGTTAATCTTAAATGCGAAAAAGAATAATTATCGACAACTACTGTCGCGCTCAACCTGATTGTAAGAGTCCTCATTATGAAGAAGCCTTCACCAAAACTGCTTACTGTTGTATCAACAGAGACCATCACGCCCAATATGCAGCGCATCGTATTGCACGGCGACGCCTTAAGTGACTTTCCCCATGACTGCGATGGCGGTTACATTAAACTACTGTTTAACGCAGAAGGTGGCACCGATCTCACTTCACAACAAGAAGGTCAGCGCCCCATCATGCGTACCTACACCATTCGTCACTTTGATGCGGCCGCACACACTCTTGAAGTGGATTTTGTTCGTCACGAAACTCGCGACTTAAGTTGCGGCTTTGCGGCGCGTTGGGCGATGTCCGCTCAGGTGGGCGATAACATCTCAATTGCCGGCCCTGGCACCATTGCGCCTATTAACACAGATGCCGACTGGTTTTTTATGGTCGCCGATATGACTGCGCTCCCTGCTCTGTCCGCCAAAATCAAACAACTGCCTGAAGACGCACGCGGTTATGCGGTGATTCAGGTTCAATCCGAGCAAGATAAACAAGCCTTAACGATACCCAGTCACTTTAATGTACTTTGGGTCACCGAAGGCAAGCCTTTGGCAGAGCATGTCAAAGCGCAACCTTGGTTAGCAGGTCAAGCGTCCATTTGGTGTGCCTGCGAGTTTGATTCGATGCGCCAACTGCGACAGTATTTTAGAAATGAGAAAGAGGTGGACCGCGACTTCATCTACATCAGCAGTTATTGGAAGCAAGGTGTCTCAGAAGATGGCCACAAGCAAATTAAAAAGCAAGACGCCGATAGCCTCGCCTAGTTACTCACTAACCGGCTCGCGCTGTGCGAGCCTCTCTGCCAGAAAATCAATCACAAGGCGAACCTTGGACGACAAATTTCGATTGTGGGGATACAGCGCCCAAATGCCTTCTCGGTCAACGCGATAATCGGTGAGCACTTCAACCAATTGGCCCGATTCTAAATCCTGTTTGACGTAGTAGTCGGGCAGTTGAATCAAACCAAGGCCGCGCTTTGCCGCACTGCGCAGCGCAAAACCAGAGTTACAGCGCACTCGACCCGAGACTTTAATCGCTCGCTCTCTCGTCCCTCCGACAAACCGCCAATGATCCAGTGACCCAACCAAGCAACTGTGATTCACCAGTTCAGACAAGGTATGCGGCTCGCCATAGCGCGCCAAATAAGCCGGTGAAGCACAGACGTGAATTTGCCGAGATGACAGCCGCTTGGCAATCAAACTGGAGTCTTGTAAGCGGCCAAGGCGCACGGCGATATCAACGCCTGATTCAATCAAATCCAACGTTTGATTGGTGAGATTTAAGTCCAGATCCACTTGCGGATAGTGCTCCAAAAACTCATTAAGGATCGGCGCGACATGCGACTCACCATAGGCCACTGGCGCAGTGATTTTCACAATGCCTTTTGGGCTCGATTGCATTTGTGTCACAGAGAGCTCTGCCAATTCAAGCCCTTCGACCAGATGCTTGCAGCGCTGAAAGTACAATTGCCCCGCTTCGGTGAGCGAGACTTTACGCGTAGTGCGGTTAAGCAGTTTAACCGCTAGCCGCTCTTCAAGCGCAGCGACCTTACGGCTGACTTGCGCCACAGAGGTATTCAATTTTTTGGCCGCGACAGTAAACGATTGATGATGACCCACTGCGACAAACTCGTTCACCCCTTCCCAATTCGCCATGACTCTCTCCTCATTTAAACTCGCCAATTATTACATATACGTAAAAATCATTTGCAAATCCACCTCATTATCAACAAAAGCGAAACAGTATAAGGTAGTAATGAAATAGGACGCTGCAGCTTTCGCTATTGTTGCTAGGCTTAGAGCGTCTGCCCACTGCTAAAAAAGAGGAATACCCGATGGCACTTGATATTAAACCCGGTCAGGAATTCATTAAGTCTAAAGCCGCTGTGGCTTGGGCGGCTGGCGAGCCACTGAAAATGGAAGAAGTAGATGTCCAACTGCCGAAAAAAGGCGAAGTGTTGGTGCGTATCGTGGCGACGGGCGTATGCCACACCGATGCTTACACGCTCTCAGGTGACGATCCAGAGGGGGTATTCCCCGCGATTCTCGGTCATGAAGGCGGCGGCATTGTCGAAATGGTTGGGGAAGGCGTAACGAGTGTTTCCGTCGGCGATCACGTCATTCCACTCTACACCGCAGAATGTGGTGAGTGTAAGTTCTGTACCTCGGGTAAAACCAACTTGTGCCAAGCGGTACGTGAAACACAAGGCAAAGGTTTGATGCCGGATGGCACCACGCGCTTTTACAAAGATGGCCAGCCTATTTTCCACTACATGGGCTGCTCAACCTTCTCTGAATACACTGTGCTTCCAGAGATTTCACTGGCGAAAGTCAACAAAGAAGCGCCGCTTGAAGAGGTGTGCTTGCTCGGCTGTGGCGTCACCACAGGTATGGGCGCGGTTTTAAATACGGCGAAAGTACAAAAAGGCGATACCGTCGCGATTTTTGGCCTCGGTGGTATTGGTCTTTCGGCAATCATCGGAGCACGCATGGCGGGCGCGGGTCGTATCATTGGTATCGACATCAACGAGAGCAAATTTGATTTGGCCAAGCAACTGGGTGCGACGGATGTCATCAATCCACAATCCTTTGAGCGCCCCATTCAGGAAGTGATCGTCGAAATGACGGATGGCGGTGTCGACTTCTCTTTTGAGTGCATTGGTAACGTCAATGTGATGCGCTCTGCACTCGAGTGTTGCCACAAAGGTTGGGGGGAGTCAGTGATCATTGGTGTGGCCGGTGCAGGCCAAGAGATCTCAACCCGTCCATTCCAATTGGTGACAGGTCGTGTATGGCGCGGCAGTGCCTTTGGTGGCGTTAAAGGCCGCTCTGAGCTGCCCGATATTGTTGAGCGCTACCTAGCGGGTGAATTTGGCTTGCAAGAGTTCATCACGCACACCATGGGCCTAGATGAGGTCAACCACGCGTTTGATCTGATGCATGAAGGTAAGAGCATTCGCTCTGTCATCCACATGGATAAATAACCCGCCCGCACACTCATCATTCGTCTGCCGTCACACTGTGGCGGCAGCCAACGTTAGGAGCATACGATGACCTTAACTAACCTATCGCAAGCCAAAGTGGCCCAAGGCTGGCACAAGCAATATAGCCATGACTCTGAGGTGCTAAACTGCACCATGCGTTTTGCACTATTTTTGCCGCCCAATGCCAGTGCCACCTCGCCTGTACCCGCTTTGTATTGGCTCTCTGGCCTCACCTGTACTGACGAAAACTTCATGCAAAAAGCCGGTGCGTTCAAAAAAGCGGCCGAACTTGGCCTGGCAATTATCGCACCCGATACCAGCCCAAGAGGTGACGAGGTCGCCGATGACCCAGAGTACGACCTAGGGAAAGGCGCCGGATTCTACCTCAACGCTACACAGCCACCGTGGAAAAAGCACTATCAGATGTACAGCTACATCACCGAAGAGTTGCCGACCCTGATTGAATCACACTTCCCCATCTCCTCGCTGCGCTCCATCTCTGGCCACAGCATGGGCGGACACGGCGCGTTGACGATTGGCCTGAAAAATCCGCATCTGTACCAGTCGATTTCCGCTTTTAGTCCGATTTGTCATCCGATTCATGTCCCTTGGGGACAAAAAGCGTTTCAGGCGTATCTCGGTTCAGATGTCGAAACATGGAAGCCATACGATGCGTGTGAGCTATTGAAATCTGGGCCATCACCTTTGCCTATCCTTGTCGACCAAGGTGATGCGGACAACTTTTTAAACGATCAACTCAAACCAGAGATGCTGTTTGCCGCGGCAAAAGCCCATGACAGCCATTTGGAACTGCGCATGCAAAGTGGCTATGACCACAGCTACTTCTTCATCTCGAGCTTTATTGATGATCATCTCGAGTTTCACGCTAAGCACCTCGCTTTGATTGACGCGTAACACGCTCTCGCTGGCATTCAAACGCTAATTCGGTACAATCGGCGCCAGATTGAATCAAGAATGAATGCCAGCCATGCACCAACCGGACTCGCTGTTTACTCGCTTTGAACCAGCGATAGATACCCGCACACTACCTGAGAAGTTCACGTTCCCCTTCTACTACCAGCCGCATCCGCTGTGCGTGGCAGCGGCTGCGCAGTTGCAGCAACACTTGATGAGCCAAACCCAGTGGCAGCATGACTTTGGTGTTTCGCCAAACGGCGCTCTGAAGAGTGATTCTGCAGCAGTGCAACACTCGAGTGGAAAAATGTTTGGTGTGTTGTTAGTGCGCTCACCGCAAGGTGAGATTGGTTTCTTTTCTACTTTTTCAGGCAAAATTGCTGACCAAAACCTTCTGCCCGGTTTTGTCCCGCCCGTCTTTGATATGCTCGCGGAAGAGAGCTTTTTCCGCCGAGAATTAGCGCAAATCACCGACATTAATGCGCAAGTCACCGCTTGGCAGCAAAACCACGATCTGACACCGCTCATAGAGGAGCTCACCACGCTCAATCAGACGTTCTCCAAAGAGGAGCACTCTCTGAGAAAAACCATGATCACGCGCCGCGCTGAGCGCAAAGCAGAGCGCCAAACCCTACAAAGCGAGCCACACAGCGCCGAGCAGCAAGCGCGCCTCGATGAATTAGCAAAACAGAGTGTCGCGGATAAAAACCGCCTCAAGTATCTAAAACTGGAGTGGGAAGAGAAAACGACAGCATTACAGCGACGCATTGACGAACAACAAGCGCAGTTAGACGCGTTAAAACAAAAGCGCAAAACGCTCTCAAACCAACTGCAACACAAGTTGTTTGACCACTATCAGTTTCTCAATGCACGCGGTGAATCGCGCTCACTCAATGCAATTTTCGCCCCAACCACCACCCCGACGCCTCCTGCTGGCGCAGGCGAATGCGCTGCGCCGAAACTGCTCCACTACGCGTATCAGCATGGTTATACGCCACTGGCTATGGCGGAGTTTTGGTGGGGAGTGTCACCCAAATCGGAAATTCGCCAGCACCGACATTTTTATCCATCGTGCAACAGTAAGTGTCAACCGATTCTCGGCCACATGCTGCAAGGGCTAGAGGTGGATGACAATCCACTAGAGCAAAACTGGGCCGAAAACCTGCCCCTCGACATTATCTATGAAGATGACGCCATGGTGGTGGTCAATAAGCCTTCTGGCCTACTTTCAGTCCCGGGTAAAACCATCACAGATTCCGCCTATACGCGTTTGATTGAGCGCTACCCTGAGTGTGAAGGGCCGTTTGTTATTCATCGATTAGATATGGCGACCTCTGGGCTTTTGGTGTTCGCTCTCACGCGCCGTGCGAACAAAAGCCTGCAAAAACAGTTTATCTCTCGCCAAGTACAAAAACGCTACATCGCGCTACTCGATGGCCAAGTGCCTGGCAATGAAGGGGAGATTTCGCTGCCGCTACGAGGCGACCCAGACGATAGACCACGCCAACTGGTTTGCTTTGAACACGGCAAACCGGCGTTAACCCATTGGCAATTAATTGAACAACGCGATGGGCGCAGCAAGTTACGGCTTTACCCAAGAACAGGACGCACCCATCAATTGCGCGTCCACTGTGCCCACCACCTTGGCCTCGCCATTCCGATTGTCGGTGATGCGCTCTACGGCCATAAAGCTGATCGTCTACATTTGCATGCCGAGCGATTGGAGTTTGAGCACCCTTACACTAAAGAGCTGCTCATCTTCGAAGCGCCGTGTGAGTTTTAAGTAAAAAGCCGCATAGCGTTGATGCTATGCGGCTTATGAACTCACGCTATGGCAGTGAGAATGAAGGCGCCAAACGCCCACTTAAACGCATGCCGTAATCTCCATCACCACTGCTTGATACGGCGCTAAGGTTAATCCATCAAGGTTAAATTCCGCTTGCGGATAGTTGTTGATCAGCACTTGTTTGGCTTGATACGGATAGCGGCGTTCTAAGGTTTGATCAGTAAAGTTCGCCACAACCAACAGAGCGCGGCCGCTTTGCTCATCTTGCCTCACATAGGCGTACACTTCACTGTCTTGCGGGTCGAGCAATGTGTGACGGCCATACACCACCACATCACCAAACTCTTCACTTTTACGCAGCGCAATCAGGGCGCGGTAGTGGTGGTAAATCGAGTTAGGATCAAGCACCGCTTGCGCCGCATTGATCTCTGGATAGTTGTCATTGACCGGCAACCACGGTGTCCCGGTGGTGAATCCCGCATTGGCCGCATCTTCCCACTGCACAGGCACTCGGGCATGATCGCGTGAGAAGTCGTTGAGAAACGCCAATGCGTCTTGCTCTGCCATGCCACGCTCCATCATTTTTTGATAATGGAACTTGGCCATCAAATCGTTAAACTCCTCGATACTGGCAAAGTGCTTGTTGGTCATGCCAATTTCTTCGCCTTGATAGATGTAGGGCGTGCCGCTCATCATGTGCAGCACCGTACCGAGCATTTTCGCACTGATGACTCGATATTGCGGCGAATCACAACCGTAGCGAGAGACGGTACGCGGCTGATCATGATTGCTCCAATAGACGCTGTTCCAGCCTTTTTGATACAAATCGTCTTGCCAACGTGCCATGATCTCCTTGTACTGCACCAGATCGAACGGCTTTTTCACTGCGTTATGCTCTTCGCGATCAATGCTGACGTGCTCAAATTGGAAAATCATGCTGATCTCTTTGCGATCAGGGTGCGAATAGTAGCGGCCATCTAAGGTCGTCGTGAAGGGCGTTTCGCCTACCGTCAACACATCGTAATGCTGAAGTACCTTCTCATGCATTTCACGTAAGTACTGGTGCACCAACAGGTTATTGGACCAATGTTCCCAGCCTGCGACACCGGCATCAAAAATGGTCGCATCGGGAAAATCAGATGGCTTACCAATCATGTTGATCACATCCATGCGAAACCCGCCAAGCCCCTTTTTGAGCCAAAAATGCATCATCTCATACACAGCTTCACGCACTTCTGGATTGGCCCAGTTGAGATCCGGCTGGCGATTGCTAAACAGGTGCAAATAATACTGGCCAGTATTCTCATCCAGTGTCCACGCTTTGGGCTTAAAGAAAGACTCCCAGTTGTTGGGTTCACTACCATCGGGTTTGGGATCTTTCCAGATGTACCAATCGCGCTTAGGGTTATCCTTGCTGCTTTTCGATTCAATAAACCAAGGATGTTCATCAGAGGTATGGTTCACCACCAGATCCATCACAATCTTGATGCCGCGTTTGTCCGCTTCTGCCAACAACCTGTCCATGTCCGCCATGGTGCCAAATTCTGGTGCGATCTGCTGATAGTCTGAAATGTCGTATCCGTTGTCATCCATCGGTGACTTGTAGACAGGACTAAGCCAAATCACATTGGCTCCGAGCTCTTGAATGTAATCCAGTTTGTCGATGATGCCCGGAATATCGCCAATACCGTCCCCATTAGAATCATTAAAGCTTCTTGGGTAGATTTGGTACACCACGGCATCGTGCCACCAGCGTTTTTCCAGTTGTCCCGTCATCATGGGAGACTCCTTAGCAAGTTAACTGCTGGTGCCAACCACCAGCTCTGTGTCCAGTTGGACGGTTTCGTAAGGGATGTGTCCAAGCGCCATTTGCGCCGCCACTTGGCCCTTTTTCATAATCGGTTGAGCAATCGTTGTCAGGCCCGCTTGCGCCGCTTTCGGAATGCCATCAAAGCCGACAACGCGCAGTGTATCGGGCATAGAAAGACCAAGTTCATTGGCCACATCTAGCGCGGCGAGCGCGATTTTGTCACTCATACAGAGCAGCACATCGACTTTTTTCGGGTTGGCCAACGCGCCGCGCAGCATGGTTTTCAGGCTGGTTTCGTCAAGGTCGTGAATCTGCCAGACGTTCTCGTAGGCCAAATCAATCCCGCTTTCTGCCAAAGCTTTTTTATAACCTTCAAAACGACAACGCGAGACGGACTCTTCACTGGTATACAGTGAGCTCAGGTTCGCCAGTGACATGGAGGTCGACGGCTCTAGACGCAGGCCGAGAATCAACACATTGTCATCCGGGCTACGAATGGCGTGTTTAGCGATCTCATAGCACGCGGTGAAGTTATCTACGTTCACGGAAGGAATATCAGGAAGAGAGAAATCCACCGACACCACCGGCTTGTGTTGACGCAAAATCAGGTTGATCACGCTCGGGTCCATCGGCTTACCATAGACGATAAAGCTATCCGGAATGGTTTCCACCTGCGTATTTTGGTAGTTCTCGTGATTGGAGGGCAGCAGCAGCATATTGACGTGTGCTGCGTCCAAGGTTTTTGATATTCCCGCGAGAAATTCGGTCGCCACCGGATCGGTAAAATTGTACGCCAGGCTGTCTGCCAGCAATACACCAATCACGCCTGTTTTTCCCGTTCTTAAACTGCGCGCCGTAATGCTTGGCCCCGTGTAACCAAGCGTTTCACACTCCGCCAAAATCTTCTCACGCAGAGACTGGGAGAGTTGGTTGGGACGATTAAAAGCGTTCGACACCGTCGCGGTCGAGACCCCAAGATGGGCCGCCACGGTTTTCAACGTCGGTTTTCGCCTTTCACTGCTCATCGCACTACCACTCCTTCACTGACTCCCTGAGTGAACCACACCAACGGCGTCGATAGATCAGGGTTATAAGTCACAATTCTAAATCGATTAAGAAGAAATAAGGAACTCACTTGATCACTAAAAATTGATTAGTTTGACAGCGGTCATAGAGTGAGCAGCAAACCAGAGAAAAATTTGATCAAAAGCACAAGATTGAGCAGAAAAACAGGCGAATTTGAAATAACGTCTTATGTTGTTTATTGATAGCTTAATCGATTAAGAAATTACTGGTCTTTATAGAAGTTATAGAATCTTGATGGGTTAAGTCTAGGGAATAACATCAATTATAACAATGAAACAAAGTATCTGAACCCACCCTAACCCATTGAAGGTAAAGGGTATCGAATACATGGAGTCTTACTGATGAAAACCTCTCTACTTGCTGGTGCAATCGCGGTCGCGATTTCTGCTACCTCCGCGTTTGCCGCCGAACTGAAGTACGCACCGGGTGAAGACGCTCGCTTTAATTGGCAGAGCTACGAAGCACTCAAAAATATGGATTTAAAAGGTGAAACCGTCACCGTATTCGGCCCTTGGTTGACCGAAGATAAGGAGCTGGTGGAAAGCGTTATCGCCTACTTCGAAGCGGCAACAGGCGCCGTGGTGAAATACTCTGGCTCAGACTCGTTTGAGCAGCAAATCGCCATCGATGTACAAGCAGGTAGTGCGCCAAACATTGCGATCTTCCCGCAGCCAGGTCTTGCGGCTGATTTGGCCTCAAAAGGCTTCCTAACGCCACTTGAGCCTTCCATGGCCGACTGGATTAATGATAACTATGCGGCAGGCTCATCCTGGGTCGACCTGGGCACATTTACCGGCAAAGATGGTAAAGAAGCGCTCTACGGCTTCTTCTATAAAGTCGATTTGAAATCACTGGTTTGGTATGTGCCTGAAAACTTTGAAGATGCAGGCTACGAAGTACCAGAAACCATGGAAGAGCTTAAAGCGCTTACCGATCAAATCGTCAAAGATGGTGAAACACCTTGGTGTGTCGGTCTAGGTTCTGGCGGCGCAACCGGCTGGCCAGCCACTGACTGGGTAGAAGACATGATGCTGCGCACCCAATCTCCCGCAGATTACGACAAATGGGTTAGCAACGAGCTGAAATTCAACGACGCGAAAGTGGTCGGCGCAATTGAAGAATTCGGTTGGTTTGTTCGCAACGACGCCTACGTGGATGGCGGTGCGCGTGCGGTCGCTGCGACTGACTTTAGGGATTCACCAAAAGGTCTCTTTACCTCTCCGGCCAAATGTTACATGCACCGTCAAGCGTCATTCATTCCAAGCTTCTTCCCTGAAGGAACGGAACTGGGCGCGGATGCGGACTTCTTCTACTTCCCTGCTTATGAGTCGAAAGACTTAGGTAAACCGGTACTGGGTGCCGGCACCATGTGGAGCATCACCAAAGATTCCAAAGCGGCTCGCGCGTTCATGGAGTTCCTCCAATCGCCGATTGCGCATGAAATTTGGATGGCTCAGTCTGGTTTCTTAACACCGCACAAAGGCGCTAACGTGGATGCGTACGGCAACGACACCTTGAAAAAACAAGGTGAGATCTTACTTCAAGCCACAACCTTCCGCTTTGACGGCTCTGACTTGATGCCAGGTAAAATCGGCGCAGGCGCATTCTGGACAGGCATGGTCGACTACAGCGGCGGGAAATCGGCGCAAGATGTCGCCAACGACATCCAAAAAACCTGGGATGCGCTCAAATAGTTCATCTCATCCCATGCGGGCTACCTAATGTAGCCCGCTGATGAGACTGCCGTATTGATGTTCAACCCTCGACAGTCAGCTAAGCGTTTTCTGTCGGTATGGGTTCCAAGTTGAGGTCGTGATGGAGCAACTCTATTCCTCTTTATTTATCATGGCGCTAGGCGTCGCCAGTTGCGTGGTCTACTTTGTCGGCACCAACTGGTTACTTAGCGTGATCTTCCCGACTCGTCGGGTTTCCAATCAGACTATGGCGCAAAACCTGCGTCGCGCCGCAGCGATTCGCCCTTGGCTCTTTCTTGGCCCAGCGTTGGCGTTTTTGGGCCTCTACCTTATTTATCCCGTTTTTGAATCTGTGGTGTTATCACTGCACGATCGAAACGGCTTTGAGTTTGTAGGCTTGAGTAACTACACCTGGCTGTTTAACGATCCGGAGTTTCGTGAATCCCTGTTCAACAACCTATTGTGGCTATTGGTCGTACCGGCTGCCTCGACCTTCTTTGGCTTGGTGATCGCGGCGCTGACCGATAAAGTCAGCTGGGGCAATATTGCCAAAAGCTTGATTTTTATGCCGATGGCCATCTCCTTTATCGGTGCGTCGATCATCTGGAAGTTCGTTTATGACTATCGTGCGTCAGGCTCAGAACAAATCGGTATTTTAAACGCCATCGTCGAACTGTTCGGCGGTACGGCGCAAGCATGGATTACTCTCCCTTTTTGGAATAATTTCTTTTTGATGGTGATCTTAATTTGGATTCAAACCGGCTTTGCGATGGTGATTCTCTCAGCCGCGCTGCGCGGTATTCCCGAAGAGACGGTGGAAGCGGCGGTCCTTGATGGGGCCAATGGCGTGCAAATCTTCTTCAAAATACTCATTCCACAGATTTGGGGCACCATTGCTGTGGTCTGGACCACCATCACCATCTTAGTGCTGAAAGTGTTCGATATCGTCCTTGCCATGACCAACGGTCAATGGAGTACACAGGTGCTGGCGAACATGATGTTCGACTGGATGTTTAGAGGCGGCGGTGACTTTGGCCGCGGCGCGGCGATTGCCGTGGTGATCATGGTCGCGGTTGTTCCTGTTATGGTGTGGAACATGCGCCAAGCCAGCGCTCAAATGGAGGATCGTTAATGTCTCAGCCTCAAACTACAGCACCCAATGTGAGCCAAGCCAAGTTTAGCCTGAGTAAACTTAGGCGCTCACCGCTGACCTTTCTTGTCCACCTTTCGGTGCTCGTCATCGTGATTCTTTGGACACTGCCGACCGCAGGCCTGTTTATCTCCTCATTCCGAGATAAAGATCAGCTTGCCCTGAGTGGTTGGTGGACATCCCTTACCGCATCCGAACAAAATCTCGTTGATCGCACCGGCGATCCCGACACACAAATTCAACGGGGCGATCAGTATGTGCTTGCCGGGCAACTGCTACTTGATGGTGAGCCTGTTGATATTAAAGCATTTGGTTTCTCCTCAAGAGAGCCGACCGCTTACCAACCCGGCGACGTGGCCGAGATGAACGACGGGACATTGACCGTCACTGAAGATGGTCACTATGAAATGGTCTCAAACGAGCCGTTCAAAGGCTCACGTGGCAAACGTATTTTCTATACCGCCGTCGTGCCGCCCAAGTTTGGCTTAGATAACTACCGCGAGGTACTGACCGCAGAGGGGATTGGACGCTCATTCATTAACTCACTCACCGTGACGATTCCCGCTACCATCATCCCGATTTTGATCGCTGCGTACGCTGCGTATGCGCTCTCTTGGATGAAGATGCCCGGTCGCAACCTGCTGATTGCTATGGTCGTTGGCTTGCTTGTGGTGCCATTGCAGATGTCACTGATCCCCTTGCTGCGTCTCTACAACGACATTGGCGCCTTCTTTGGCGTGGGCGCGAAAACCTATCTCGGTATCTGGCTTGCCCACACCGGCTTTGGTCTGCCACTGGCGATTTATCTGCTGCGCAACTACATCTCTAGCCTACCAAGGGAGATCATTGAGTCCGCCAAGGTCGACGGTGCGACAGACTTTGAGATCTTTATGCGCATCGTACTGCCACTCTCCTTCCCTGCCCTTGCCTCTTTTGGCATTTTCCAATTCCTTTGGGTATGGAATGACTTACTGGTCGCGACGGTGTTCTTAGGCACAGGAGAAGAGCACATGGTGCTCACCGCCCGCTTACGCGAACTACTCGGCTCTCGTGGCGGTAACTGGGAGATCCTCACGGCCTCAGCCTTTGTCTCAATTGCTGTACCACTGACCGTATTTTTTGCCTTGCAGCGCTACTTAGTGCGCGGATTGCTTTCTGGCTCTGTGAAATAACCAGCCAAGGATTGAAGAGAATTGATAATGACAGGATTAACACTGACCAACGTAAAAAAAGCCTACGGTGACACCCAAGTCATTCACGGTGTCGATTTGGAGATTGATCAAGGCGAATTTATCGTCTTTGTCGGGCCATCAGGCTGTGGTAAATCCACCTTGCTGCGCATGATTGCGGGGTTGGAAGAGATCACCTCTGGCGATTTGTTTATTGAAGGGGCGAAAGTCAACGATTTGCCTGCGGCGATGCGCGGTATTGCGATGGTGTTTCAAACCTACGCCCTCTACCCGCATATGACGGTTTACGACAACATGGCGTTTGCGATGCGCATCGCGAAAGAGTCAAAAGAAGCGATCCATGAACGAGTAATGGAAGCCGCGCGCATGCTGCAACTAGAACCTTACCTCGACCGTTTACCGAAAGCGCTGTCCGGTGGGCAAAGACAGCGAGTGGCGATTGGCCGCGCGATTGTACGCCAACCAAAAGTCTTCCTTTTTGATGAGCCACTCTCTAACCTCGATGCGGCGCTGCGGGTACAAACGCGTATTGAGATCGCCAACTTAAAAGAGGAGCTCAAGCAAACCACGATGATCTACGTGACGCACGATCAGGTCGAAGCCATGACACTCGCCGATCGCATTGTGGTGCTTTCAGCAGGCAAGATTGAACAGGTCGGCACCCCATTGGAACTCTACACCAATCCAGCGAACGTGTTTGTTGCGCGCTTTATTGGCTCACCTGCGATGAACATTAGCCCCGTCACTCTTGAAGCAGCAGGCAGCGAGTCTCAAATCAAAGCCGAAAGCGGCCTCACCATTACTGTCCCGATCGCAGCGCAGAGCGCATTAGTTGGCGACACCTTGCAAATGGGCATTCGCCCAGAAGATTTTCGCGTCGCCGCAGAGGGGCAAGAACTGATGACGGGCACGGTGCTGTTTGTCGAATCGCTCGGTGAAGTCACGCTGCTGCACATCCAGGTGCCCAATCATGAAGAGTCCATCGTGGCCAAACTGCCGGGTATTCTCGACTATCACAAAGGCGAGCAAATTAAACTGACGGCCGAGCCCGATAAGATTCACTTGTTCAACCAACAAGGTATCTCACTGAAACATCTGTAGTGTGTCTATCGCTCACCCTGTTTGAACAAGAGAGTTTGGACAAGAGAGTGTAAAAAAAGAGAATCCGATGAAAAACCAAGTTCAGTTAATCACTTACACAGACCGCCTAACGGGTGGCGGTCTTCATGCGCTGCGCAACACACTCAGCAACACGTTGAGCGACCTCTTTGGGGGCGTGCATATTTTGCCGTTCTATTACCCAATTGATGGTAGCGACGCGGGATTTGATCCCATTGATCATGCTCAAATCGACCCAAGGCTTGGCGATTGGCCCGATCTCAACGCACTTGGCAAAGACGTTGAAATCATGGCCGACCTTATCGTCAACCATGCCTCTGGCCAATCACCCGAGTTTTTGGATGTGCTGGAGAAAGGCGAAGCCTCTGAGTATTGGTCGATGTTTCTTAAAGAGCGCGATCTGTTTCCAGATGGCATCAGTGAAGAGCAAGCTAAGCGGATCTATCGCCCTCGTCCGGGCAGTTGTTTTAGCGCAAAAACCCTCGCCAGCGGTGAATCCGTCAACTTTTGGACCACTTTCACTGACAACCAAATCGACATCAATGTGGAAACGCAAGCGGGTCAAGCCTACCTTGAGCGCGTACTGACCCTATTTGCTGATAACGGTGTAAAAATCATTCGCCTTGACGCCGCAGGCTATGCGATTAAACGCGCGGGCACCTCCTGCTTTATGATTGAGGATACCTTTGCGTTTATCGATGCCTTATCCAAGCGCGCCAACGCACTTGGCATGGAGACCGTGGCGGAAATTCATAGCCACTATAAAACCCAAATTGACGTGGCGAGCAAAGTCAATCGTGTCTACGACTTTGCTCTGCCGCCACTGGTCCTACACACCCTCTATAGCAATAATGTCGAGGCGTTGGTCAAGTGGCTGACGATCGCGCCACGAAACTGTTTAACCGTGCTCGATACACACGATGGCATCGGCATCATCGACGCTGGTCCTGAAGGTGACAAACCGGGGTTACTCAACGCCGAACAAATCGATCGGCTCGTCGAGACGATTCATCAAAAGAGCCAAGGAGAGAGTCAGCAGGCAACAGGTAGCGCGGCGAATAACCTCGATCTCTACCAAGTCAATTGCAGCTACTATGACGCACTAGGGCGATGCGATTTTGATTATTTGGTGGCGAGAGCCATTCAGTTCTTCAGCCCCGGCGTTCCTCAAGTCTACTACGGCGGTTTGTTGGCAATGCACAACGACATGGCCCTGCTCCATCGTACTCAAGTGGGTCGAGACATCAATCGCCCTTACCTCACACCAGCGCAGTTAGCCGCTGAACGAGGCAAGCCTGTCGTCAACGCCTTGTGTGAACTGATTCGATTGCGTAATCGCAGCGCCGCGTTTGATGGTAGTTTTAGCGTGGCTGGCGAGGGTTCAAGCCTCACGATGGAATGGGTTCATTTAGACAGTCGCGCAACGCTGCAACTTGATTTGGCAACTCGCAGAGCGCAGATTCACCTTGAGGATGCAGGCAATATACGCACGTTCGATTTGCAAACGTGGCTAGACGAGCGTTAAGCATTCTGCGGCCTTCACCCCACTCTATAAACTCATTGAACCGGCTTCTCAGCATGAGAAGCCTTTTTCTGCCTAGCATTTACATTGTAAACCGTGAACTTTCGCTCAAGCTTGATGAGCAGTTTATCATTCATATTGCTCAATATTACGAGTCACACTAGACTTAATTTATTAAGTCAGTTGTTCATTTGTTTAAAACACTGCGCAGACAGTGACGTGTATCTTCTTCAAATAAGGGGAGAGTTATGACACCACGCCACTGGGTTCACATTGCTGTTACCGCCTTGTCCATCGCGTTGCTGTTGAGTTTACCTCGCGTATTCGCGAGCGAATCACCTGAGATTACGCGCGAGCAAACCCTTATTCTTGGCACGCTTAGCTCCAACCCGAAGAAAGCTTTTAAACGTGCGCAGCCCTTTGCCGATTACTTAGCGGCGAACCTCCATCAACATGGTATTGTACAAGCCAAAGTTGTGGTGGCCAAAACTAACCTTCAGCTGGCCAATTGGGTCAAAAGTGGCCAAGTAGATATCGTGTCAGAGACGGTGTATGCCTCGGACGATCTTATCAAGTACAGCCATGCTGAGATGATTGCGCGGCGCTGGAAAAACGGCGTAGCCAACTACGCCTCACTTTTCTTCGTTCATCAAGACTCTGACATCCATACCTTGGATGATTTGGTGGGCAAAGTAATCGTCTTTGAGGATCGTAACTCCACCAGCGCGTTTCTACTTCCTGTCTCTGCGCTCATAGAACAAGGCTATCCGCTGCATGAAGTGACTTCACCCCGCGATCTGCCACCTGCAGATAAAATTGGCTACTTCTTTTCCGATGAGTTCTCATCTGCGGGCGGTGAGTCCAATATGATGAGTTGGGTACATCGTAAAATCGTATCCGCTGCGGCGTTCAGTGATATCGACTGGGAGAAAGAAATTCCGGCACCAATCAAAGAACAGCTGCGCGTTATCTACACGAGCCCCTCTGTGCCGCGTGCGTTTATGCTCGTTCGACCTGACATGGATCCTGTTCTCAAACACGCGATAAGCCAAGTCCTATTCTTGGCAGACCAAGACCCGAACGCCGCGCTGCCACTCAAAAAATACAAGGAGACAGCAAAGTTTGATCCTATTACCGACGATATAGAACAGAGCATCGTCTGGTCTCTGCAACAGAAAGCCCTCGTTAACCAATATCTAGGCCGCTAAATAAGCAGCATCAAGGGGCAATAGGATGAAACTCAAAAGTAAACTGGTCGTTGGTAATATGCTCGCCGTGATACTCACGCTAGGGAGCTTTGCACTCTCTCAATGGCTTATCAACAGCCATTACAATGCCAAGGTACTAGAAGAAAACGGACAGCACATGGCGCAGCGTTTTATCGGCTATGCGAAAAGCCAAGCCGAACAAACGATGAGCTATCTCACTGAAGCGCTGCTTAACCCTATGTACTTTTACGATTTGGATGGGATTGAGCGGATTTTGGAACCGACGCTGCAAAACGTCTCTACGCTCGAAGTCAAAGTGTATGATTTCAATGGTACCGTCATTCACAGAGGCAGCCGTGAAGGGGATGCCTATGGCATGCCCCTGAATGATACCAATGTCGAACAGACGACACTCGGCAAACAGATGGAGTATCTGCACCATGAAGGGAATAGACTTATTATCGCCCGCCCACTGATTCTCAATCAGGAGCTGCTTGGCGGTGTGATGATGGTGTACTCATTGATCGCGATACAGCGTGACATCGCTGAAAACCAAGCGATCATTCAACAAATTAACCAAGCCAGCACAGAGCACAGCACCTTTTTAATTGTGGTGGTCACAGCGGTGATGTGTCTCGTCAGTTTTGTGATTTCAATTGTCATGGCCAACACCTTAATCAAACCCATCACAAAACTGGTGCGTCACTCTCAGCGTATCAGCCGGGGTCACTATCAAAATCTGAATAACATTGAGCGTGGTGATGAGCTTGGTGAGCTAGCCAAAGCCTTTAATGAAATGGACAATAACCTCAAAGAACGCAGTGATGCCATTCAATTTTTAGCTTACAACGATCCACTGACAAAACTACCCAATCGCACCCAGTTTTTGGGCTTTTTAGAGGGATTATTGGAGCAGCACCGCGTGAAGCCCCTGACGTTCGCGATTCTTTTCCTAGACTTGGATGAATTCAAACGCATCAATGACAACTTAGGTCATCAAGCCGGCGATGAGTTACTATGCAGCGTCGCAAGTAAAATCAGCGAGAACTTACGTCACAGTGATTTTGTCGCGAATCTACTCAGTCGTCACGCCAAAGAAAATAGCCTAATTGCCCGCGTCGGCGGGGACGAGTTTTTACTCTGTATTCCTCACATTGATCAACACGCAGCCGGTGACATCGCGCAGCGCCTGGTACACCTGTTTGAAGAACCGATATTACTCCAAGGGGTCAACGAATCCGTGGTCGTTGGCGCAAGTGTTGGTATTGCCCTCTTCCCTGCCAACGGCCAAAGTGCCGAGGAGCTGGTCAAAAACGCCGACATCGCGATGTACGCCGCCAAAACGCAAGGCAAAGGGCGTTACTGCCATTTCACCGCAGAGATGGAATATCAAGTACTCAATCGCGGCGTGATTGAACGAGAGTTGCGGGCGGCAATCATCGACTTTTCTCAATTTGAAATCCACTACCAACCGAAAGTGAATATGCAAACAGGTCGAGTCATCGGCGTTGAAGCGCTGATTCGCTGGAATCACCCAGCCAGAGGGTTAATCGCGCCAAGCGAGTTTATCCCCGTCGCAGAATCCACTGGGCTGATTCTACCCCTCGGCCAGTGGATTATGGAAGAAGTGTGTCTGGCACTGAACAAGTGGCATCAGTTACCGCACACGGATGATTTTCATGTTGCAATCAACCTCTCTGCCAAACAGGTTTATAACCAAGACATTGCCGCACGTCTAGCGGAACTGGTCGACAAACATCAGCTTCACGCCTCGCATCTGCACGTCGAGGTAACGGAAACCGCCTTGATGCTCGATATGGATAAAGCCAAAACAACGCTGGATAAAATCCGTCAATTGGGTATTGAAGTATGGTTGGATGACTTTGGGACAGGTTACGCGTCGCTTGCCTATCTGAGAGAGTTCAACGTCGATGGTTTGAAAATCGACCGTAGCTTTGTGTCTGATATTGAAGAGGATGAGAATGATCGCGCATTGTGCTCGGCCGTGATTTCAATGGCTCAGCAGATGAATATCAAAGTGGTGGCTGAAGGCATCGAAACCGCGCAGCAAGCACGCTACTTACTGAGCGAGCAATGTGAACTCGGCCAAGGGTATCTTTATTCGAAACCTGTTTACGCCGAGGCCATCAGCCGCATTCTCTACCAACAAGCGGAAGAAATGAGCGCCGGCAAGAGCGCCACGCTCTCCGTGGTTCCCCCGACGCTTCGAGATCATGGCTAACTAGCGCTGCTCAATCTCGCGAATCACGCGGCACGGGTTACCTGCGGCAACCACATTCGCCGGAACATCTTTCGTCACAACACTGCCCGCCCCGATAACGGTGTTATCACCAATGGTCACTCCTGGGCAAACAATCACACCACCGCCTAGCCAGACGTTATCACCAATGGTAATCGTGGTACCAAACTCAACGCCCTCTTCGTCACGCCCTTTGACATCTAACGGGTGGCCTGCGGTGTAAAGCTGAACATTGGGAGCGAGCAACACGTTATCGCCAATGTACACCGGCGCCACATCCAAAATCACGCAGTTAAAGTTAGCGTAGAAGTTTTTACCCACATGAATATTACTGCCGTAATCACAACGAAACGGCGGCTCTAAATAGGCCTCTCCCGCATCAGGCAGCAAGCTGTCGATCGCCTCGCGCCATTCTGGGCTGTTGGGAATCGTGTTGTTGAGCTTGAGTAAGTGCTCTCTACAACGGATGCGCTCTTGGTAGAGTGTCTCGTCCCACGCATTGTACGGCTCACCAGCGAGCATTTTTTGTTTTTCGGTTCTCATCACTCAGTTACCTTTAACCAAAGCACATCATATGCTTCGAGCAAAATATCTTCACCGACCAGTTGCTTACCAGACAGTAAATCTCGGGTTCGCCTTGACCCCAAAATATCGCATATTGACGCTGGAATTGATTGTGTGGATTCGGCAAAATTACAGATAGCGAGAAGTTGCTCACCCTTTCCGTTCGTCCGGCAGTAAGCAAAAAGTTGCGAACGATACGTTTCTAAAATCTCTGTTTTTGCATTACCAAACTCTGGGTGATTTCTACGTAGTGCTATCATCTGTTGGAGATCTTGATTGATGCGATACTGATAACTGCCTTTGCTTTCTGCCAATGCGACCGCTTCTGCGCTAATTTGAGGGCGGTTCACCCAGCGCGCATCTTCGCGTTTAAACTCATCATTCAAGTAGCTGTGATCGTTCAAGATACCCAGTTCATCACCTTGATAAATCAGCGGAATACCACCGATGCTCAAGTTGATGCTGTTAAGCAGACGAATACGCATCAATGCGTGCTCAATCGCTTGTGCATCCTCCGCTTCTATTGCTTTTTCTAACCCAGCAAGAGAGGCCAATGAACCACACACGCGGCAATCGCCCGTGGTTGGATTTTCTTGGAATGGGACACCTTGAGAGAATGAACCGTCGAATTTGCCAGTGTAGAACTGGTTTAGGAAGCGGCGATGCTCATAGCCATTAATACCAAGCTGCTCAGCGACTGCATCATCAAACGTCCAGCCAATATCGTCGTGACAACGAATGTAGTTCACCCATGAACACGCATCTGAAATCTCAAAGCTTTTCTTTAAAGATGCCGTCAGAAGATTGGTTTCACGTGTTGCCAAACTTTCCCACATCAGCGCCATCATCAGTGGGTTGTAGGACAACTGACACTCTTCTTTGTCGATGTACTGTGCCACCTCATCTGGATGCACAATCGCTTCTGACTTGAATAACACGGCAGGCGCTGCAATCTGCAAACAGGTGTTGAAACACTGAATCAGAGTATGAGCCTTCGGCAAGCTTTCACATTGGGTCCATTTCTCTTTCCAGATGAACGCCAGTGCATCCAAACGTAATCCTTCACAGCCAATATTGGCAAGGAACAACATCTCATCAGTAATCGCGTTAAATACTGCAGGATTTGAGTAATTGAGATCCCATTGGAAGCTGTTGAATGTCGTCCAAACGTACTTCTCTACATCTTCTAAGAAAGTGAAACTACCACGACGAACGGTTGGGAAGATCTCGCGACAGGTTTGGTTGTACTCATCCACTTCTTTCTTATCGGTGAAAAAGTAGTAAAAATCTTCAAACTCAGGGTTGCCTTTACGCGCTTGCTCCGCCCAGTGGTGTTCATCAGAGGTGTGGTTGAACACGAAGTCCAGCACTAGGCTGACGCCTTCATCACTCAATGCCTCTGCTAACTGCGCCAGATCTTTCTCTGTGCCTAGCTTTGGATCGACCTTGCGGTAATCCGACACGGCATAGCCGCCATCGCTGTCCCCTTCTGGTGCTTTGTAAAGCGGCATCAGGTGTAGATAGTTGATCCCCAGAGACTTGAGGTATGGGAGCTTCATTTGTAGCTTTTTCAAATCACCCGCAAACAGGTCCACATACACAGCCATACCGAGCATTTTTTCACTGCGGTACCAACTTGGATTACCGAGACGCTTTTCATCCAAGTTCTTCCATTTGCGTTTACGACCAGCAAAGGCTTTGGCAAGCACAACCACCAGCTTTTGTAGGTGCAAGAAGAAGTCATAACGCTCACCATAAAGCGAGTGCAGTTGCCCAACTAAAGATGGAAAATACTGCGTCAGACGTTCAAGAAATACCTTCTCATCTTTCTTGGTTAGCTTTGGCAATTCAACCGAATCAAGAACTTGCTGCAGTGCTTGCTGGGTTTGTCGTTCGTTTAACATGTTTTCTCTCCTACCAAGCTAGATACTTGAACGTTGCGCAGTGCCAGCGAGCCGCTATCCACATTCAAGGCGACACTTGCTTGCGTTTCTTTGGCGTAAACAAGGTTGGTAAAGCTGAATTGACCAGCATTGATCAACAACTCGACTGAGCCTTTGTCGATCAACACTTCGACTTGGAATTCATTCTCAATCGGTAAGGTCACGCGATAGTCGTGTGGAAAGTGTTCATCAATGCGTTCCGAGCCAAACTGACCACGACGTACAGAGCGCACTTCTATGCCTTGCTCGACACCAACAAACTCAAAGTAAGCTGGATTGTCTTGGTACACATTTAGGTGCAACGTTTGGCTATCTTGCAGCGTCACATCAGCGCTGAACTTCATGACTTCTTGTAGGCTGTAAAGACTAATCGCTTGTTCGTCACTTGGCTCTGGCGTTTGCACATCGAGACTTAACGCCTGATTAAGCTCTCTCACAAAGCGTTGTCCAACACGTAACCCTGCTTTACCTTCAAACAGGAACAGCTCACGAGGCATGGCCATCGAACTGCGAAACTCTTGGGTTGGTAACTCAAGCGAGTACTGATGATTGCTCATCCATGTACTGACGATACGGCGACCGTCTTCAACTGGGATGTCAGAAAATGATTGAGTCGCGTAGTAATCACGACCGAAATCGAGCCACAATACGGTCTCTGGATAATTGTGATTGATGAAGGTTTCGCCATCAAAGTCACCGATAAAATACTGCGTACCTGCTCCGCCACAGTGAGCGCCTTCACCGATGCCAACCACCAATACCCAACGTGTTTCTCGCGAGCCCTCGATAGTCAGTTCAAACAAGTCTGGACATTCCCACGGGCCTTTACTGTGCGCACCATGACGGTAGCCAAACTCGCTCACTAAACGCCAATCCAATAGGTTGGTCGAACGGTAGAACTCGATATGTTGACCGCAAGACACCACCATCACCCACGCTTGGCTTTGCTTATGCCAAATCACCTTAGGGTCACGGAAATCCGGATTACCCCGTGCAGTAATGATCGGTGCGCCGTTGGCGAACTTCTTCCACGTCATGCCATCTTGGCTATAAGCGAGGGACTGCTGCTGAATTGGGTCTTCAACTTCAGTGCCATCAGCCAATCTCACTTTAGGTTGAATGAACGAGGTGTAGAACGCCAATAAGCCTGGTTTTCCGGCCTCAAATAAACCTGAGGTGTTATGCCAATCGACAATCGCACTGCCCGAGAAACACATGCCAGATTCATCTGGATACAGTGCTGGCTCAAGCTCTTGCCAATCTATCAGGTTGGTGCTGATTTTGTGTCCCCAGTGCATTGGCCCCCAAACTGTATCGCTTGGGTAATACTGGTAGAACTGGTGATAATGACCGTTGAAGAACACCAATCCGTTTGGATCGTTCATCCAACCTGAGTTAGGCGTCATATGCAATAGAGGGCGATACTTTTCGCTCATAAGCCAATCCAATGTTGTTGTGAATATTTCTAGGTTTGGACGCGACGAAAAATGGAGCCGGAACAGGCTCCCAAAACGGACGCTACGCAG
Source organism: Vibrio sp. R11-SG3-ISO3-SZ (assembly GCF_059834345.1). Lineage (NCBI taxonomy): Bacteria > Pseudomonadati > Pseudomonadota > Gammaproteobacteria > Vibrionales > Vibrionaceae > Vibrio > Vibrio sp. R11-SG3-ISO3-SZ. The sequence continues at coordinate 16,502 of NZ_JCBDGX010000089.1, read as the reverse complement.
CCAATGCTGGTCCAAAACTAGAAACATCGAAAAAGAGTGGGGTTCCCTCCTTGCGAGGAAGGAGGGATTTCTTGCGCGGTTAGAAGCTGTAGTTCACACCTAAGATAAATAGAGGAATGTAACCATCGAACTCATCACGTTGCGGGCCGCTAGCGAAGTCAATTTTCTTATAGCTTGCCTCACCAAACATGCGCCAGCTCTTTGATAGTGGGTAGTTGGCAGATACGCCTAGCTTAGAGTAGTCTTCCGTCCACGCATGAGCGCCTGTTGCATCAACACTCTTTTCGAATGAACCAAACTCCCCCCACAATGACGCAGAAAGTTTACCGAAGTTATGCCAAATACCTGGTTTAATGATCCACTCAGTCTCTGTTTCAGAGTAACCATCTTTTGCCTTCCATTGACCTTCTTGGTAACGGAAATTCAACCATGCGCCCGTGTTGTCATTGATTTTGTAGCTAAAGCCTGGCTCAACTTCCCAGTACGGAAACTCCCCCGTGCCACGCTTGTATTCCACGTGGTAAAGCGCGTAACCATGCATACCTAAACGATCTGTCAGTTGGTAAGAACCAAACACTTTACCGCCCGGAGTAGTGCGTTGGTCAATACTCTCACCGGCTAACTTCAATCCCCAACCAATATTACCTTTTTCATGGTTGTAACTACGGTTAACATAGATTTCTTGGATTGAGTTTACGCCTCGGTTGTAGTCGGCATGCTTCAAGTTGCCATTGAATAGTTCCTCACGACCTGAATAGAAGCCAAAGTCCCACCCTGGCAAATCATCATGCCTAAAACTTCCCTGCGCGATTGTATATTTCAGTTTTCCTTCATTGACACCATCGTCACGGACGATACGTTCCACTTCGATATTCGAACCAAGCGTTCCATGAAACTTACTCTCTTCACTTTTGGGGACATCGAGCGCGGTCAAGAGCTCAGCATTGGAGTACTCTGATTTGAGTTGCTCAATTTTTTGCGCTAGTTGCTTTTCTTTTTCGGGGGCTGCCAGCTCATCTGCCCAACCAGAGCTAGATAGAGCCAAACTAAAGAGAACAGATGATGCCACTACTGTTTTTTTCATGATGATTACCTTATTATCACATTGTTACTGTCTACCCCGCGCCAACGGGGTAGTGTCACTGGATGCCTGCGCCAACAGGCATTAAGTACCACATTCAAAACCGTGAATTTTGAGTGCAGTGAACCCTAAGCCCGCCGCCAAGCGGGCTTTTTTATAATTGTTTTATTTGAAGTTATATTAGCTTGCGCGCTTAATTTGCGGAGGCAAGGTGATCAAGTCATTCAGTGTCATGCCTCGCCTATACGCTTTACCTTTACTATCAAATAGATGGCATTTTTCTGCCGGAATGCGGATATTTAAGCGCTGGCCAATATCGACTTTAACTGTACCAGGTACACGAACCAAGACCTCTTGACCACCTCTCACCAACGTTGTGTAGAGCAAAGATTCCGTACCAAGACGCTCAAAACCTTCAACAATCACCCCGACACCTTCTTCATCCAAATGAATGTCTTCCGGGCGAATCCCGAGTGTCATCAGTGCACCTTCTGTCGCCCCTTTTGCATTTACATCAGCTTGGAAAGTGTAATCCCCTACCTCAACCGTTGCCTGCTCATCACAAGCATTAAGCAGCGTAGCGGGTAGCAAGTTCATTTTTGGTGAACCAATAAAGCCGGCAACGAATAACGTTTTCGGAAAATAGTACAGTTCTAAAGGCGAACCGACTTGTTCTACTAGGCCCGAACGCAATACAACAATTTTGTCCGCTAATGTCATCGCTTCCACTTGATCGTGCGTCACATAGATCACCGTTGATTTCAGCTTTTTGTGGTACTCAGCAAGCTGTAATCGCATGCGCACTCGTAATGAAGCATCAAGATTTGACAAGGGCTCATCGAGCAAAAAGAGTTTCGGATTTCGCACAATAGCGCGCCCAATAGCCACACGCTGACGCTGACCACCCGATAGTTGACTTGGTTTTTGTTTCAGAAGGTTTGTCAGCTCTAGCATTTCCGCTACCTGACGTACTGCTGAATCAATATCGTCTTTGCTTTTCTTCGCCAGTTTTAGGCCAAAAGCGATGTTTTCGTAGACCGTCATGTGCGGGTAAAGCGCATAAGATTGGAACACCATGCCAATCCCACGATCGGTTGGTGAAAGGTTGTTAACCACCTCACCGTCTAAGCACATGTCCCCTGATGAAATCTCTTCCAAACCTGCGACCATACGCAGCATGGTTGACTTACCACAGCCTGATGGCCCAACGAATACTGTAAATTCACCGTCTTCAATGGTCAGGTTGGCATCCTTGATGATATGCGCACCATCTGGATAAATTTTATTGATGTTCTTCAGTTCTAAACGTGCCATTGTTCTACCTTAATAATTCTTGGTGGTTGTGGGCAGTGGCTTTCACCACTGCCCATCACTCTTCTTATGCTTAACCTAGGATTGCGCCTAAGTTCATGCCTTTAGTGTCGTCGAAACGCCATGTTGCGTGACCAACTCGGTCATCAGGGCCAATGCCAACAACACGCATGCCCGCTTCTTTCGCTGCATCGACGCCTGCTTCTGCGTCTTCAACCACGATGCATTCGTCAGCGTTGACTCCAACTTGGCCCGCAGCATGAATAAACACATCTGGTGCCGGCTTAGAGCGGTTTACCGACCAACCGTCGCCAATTGCATCAAACAGCGGCGTTAAGCCAAGACGATGCAAAATTGGGCGAGCATTCTTACTTGCTGATGCCAGTGCCACTTTGATGCCACGTGCGTTTAGCTCAAGTAGGAATTGCTCAATACCCGGTAGAACGTCTTTTGCAGAAATCGTGTTCAGCAGATCCACGTAGTAATCGTTCTTGCGCTTCATTAGCTCAGCAAACTTCTCTTCGCTGATCTCTTTGCCGTTCAAGATAATGTTCAGCGACGCTTGACGAGATATGCCACGTAGCTGCTCATTGATCTCACGGTCGAAGTAGTAGCCTTCTTCGTTCGCCATACGTTGCCACGCTTGGTAGTGCAGCTCAGCCGTATCCGTGATAACGCCATCTAGGTCGAAAATAAATGCCTTACACATTGAACGTCACCTCTGTTGAATCGATAACACGTGGCTCGCCTGCAACTTCAATGTTTAGTGCTTGGCCGTTGAACTCAGGGCGCTCGATACGAACTTGCTCTTGGTCAACGGTCACTTCTAGACGCTCACCTTTCCAGTAGATTGGGAAGTTCAGGCTTTCCCATTGCTTAGGAAGGTTAGGGTTAATACGCAGGTTGCCACCTAGCATACGAACACCACCGAAGCCGTAAACCACACACTGCCACATGCCGCCGATAGACGCCGCGTGAATGCCGTGATCCGAGCTCTTCATGTTCTGACCGATGTCGATAGACGCGGCTTGTTGGAACAGATCGTAAGACAGCTCTGGGTTGCCAACATCTGACGCCAATACCGAGTGCGTAGAAAGACTTAGCGACGAATCGTGTAGCGTCTTCGGCTCGTAGTAGTTCCAGTTAGCCAGCTTGGTTTCTAGGTCGAACTTATCTTCTTGCTGTAGGAACAGCACCATGATGTCCGCCTGCTTAGAAACCTGCATGTCGTTAACCTGTTCTAGGTTGTAGTCTTGGAACAGACCACCAACGAATGGCTGCTCTTTGTACTTAGTCAGGTCGATGATTTCTTTCTGTAGGTAAGTGTCATCCTGTGGGATTACCTTATCTTCAGCACGTGGCTTAGGTAGGTAGATATTGTCTACGCGGTCTAGCCACATTTGACGAGCTTCCACTAGGTTTAGCTTGTCAGACAGCTTAGCCAGTAGCTCTGGGTTCGACGCTTCTAGATCTTCGTAGTAACGAATCGCTAGTTTGATGTTCTCTACTGCCATGTAGTTAGTAAACGCGTTGTTATCGATGTGCTCTTTGTACTCATCAGGACCGATTACGTCACAGATACCCCACATGTTGCGGTCTTCTAGCCAATCTAGGCGGCTGGTCCAGAACGTAGCCGTGTCGAACATGATCTCGTAGCCCATGTCGTCCATAAACTTCTGATCGCCTGTGATTTGGTAGTACTGCCACAATGCGTAAGTGATGTCACACGTGATGTGCTGCTCGATAAAGCCAGACCAAATCTTCGTCGACTTACCTGTAATGATGTCTACTGCACCCCATACTGGCGTGACTTCTTCACCTGTTAGTGCTGATTCCCATGGGAACTGTGCACCAAGGTAGCCGTTATCTGCTGCTTTCTTACGTGCCCCACCTAGCGTGCGGAAGCGGTACTCTAGCAGGCTGCGAGCCACTTCTGGCATGGTGTAGATGAAAAACGGAAGCATGAAGACTTCTGTATCCCAGAACGAGTGGCCTTTGTAGCCTTCGCCAGACAGACCTTTCGCACCGATACCGAAACGAGAATCGTGCATTGGCGTGAAGATGTTCAGTTGGTACTGAGCAAAACGAATCGCCAGTTGGTCAAAGTCGTTACCACCGATAGTGATGTTCATACCAGCCCAACGCTTGTCCCATTCAGCCACGCTGTCTGCTAGTAACTCGTCGAAGCTGCGGTCTGCGTTTGCTTTTAGGTCTGTCAGCGCGTGGTCACGTAGCGCTTGTAGTTCGTAGCCTTCAACATCAAACTGCTTGTCACGTGAAGTGTGTACCACACCCACTTTCTCAGTACCGAATGTGTCGCCCGCTTTCAGATCGTGGTGGATGTTAAGCCATACTTTACGGCGATCCATCTGTAGACCTGGGTCGATTTCAGTTTCTTGACCGTTTACAAAGTAGCGGTGAGACGTTAGGAAAACGAAGTCTACTTTGCTCTCTGTGGTGTGCTGTAGAAGCTCAATGAATCGCTTATCATAGATACGCTTTTCACCTTCGTGGAAGTGCTGTGCACCCGAGTTTGAAAGTTGCGCATCCACACCAGAGCGGATTTCAATCTTCGCATCGCTGTTCACAGCCTTAACTTGAACATCGAACGCCATTAGATGAAGGTTTGCTTGCGAGAAGAAGCGGCGGAAGCGCATCTCGAAGCTCTTACCTTCTGTGTTTGTCCACGTGAACTCACGGATAAGTTCACCGTTTTTCACGTTTAGACGACGAGAGTAGTTGCTCACTTCACCCGTTTCTAGGTGGAACCGACGACCATCGATGAAGATTTCGATAGCGCTCATGTCTGCCGCGTTTGGCAGCTCTGTTACTTCATCTTCATCAAATTTGTTGTATGTACCCGCAACGAAAAGGTTGCGAACCTGTCCCACGTATTTTTCTTCCGTTGAGCTACGTGCGCCCATGTAGCCATTTCCTTGGCTCATTACTACTTCACATTTACCTTGGAATGCTGAGTCAAATGCCGTCTCTTCGACGATCCAGTTTTTAAGTTCGCCTTGACCAGCAGTGTAATTCATTAACATCTTAAATATCCCCGAGAATTAACCTTTAACAGCGGAAGAAATATCGTTACCAACGAAGTAACGTTGAAAAACCATAAACACAATGAGTACTGGGATTGTCGACAGGAATGCTCCCGCCAATATCAGGTTCCAGTCACCTGCTACGCCATAAGCGTTACGTAAACTCAATAGACCAACGGGTAGCGTAAACGCATCTGCTGGACTATTTATCACCACCAGCGGCCAGAAGAAGTCGTTCCAAGCACCTTGGAAACCAAGGATTGTGACCGACAAGATGGCTGGCTTAGCCAATGGCATAAACACTTTCCACAAAATCACCGCTGGGCTTGCGCCATCGACAATCGCGGCCTCTTCCAGCTCTTTTGGTATGTTTTCAAAGAACTGCTTCATAATAAGAACTTGCCCGGATGCCACCACGGCAGTTATCACGGCCCAAGGCGTATTCAGTAAGCCAATCTCTCGATAGATAAGGTAGTTCGAGATAAAGGTCACTTGCCCTGGAATCATCATGCTAAATAGCATGAATGCGAATACAGCGCGTGCTCCAGTGAACTTCAGTCTTGCTAGGGCGTAACCCGCAGTACAGGCAAAGAACAGAGTCAAAATCACTTTGCCAATCGCAATGAGAAACGAGTTGATGGTCCAGCTCATGAACAAGCTCTTGCCGGTATCAAGACTTACCGATTCGGTGTAAACGCGAACGTAAGACTTAAAGACATAACCAATCAAACCCGGTGCAGCGTTATCCCATGCTGCGACTCGCCCGCGACGCTCCATCTTGCTTGGTGCAAGTGTGCTGTCGATTAGAATCTGGCCGCGCGGTGCTTCTACTGTTAGCGGTAGCGTTGCCACCTCTGGCCCCTCACCGTCATACTTAATAGTGAATGCCCACGTTTGGCTGTGACCTGTTTTTTCGATTTCGCGACGACCGCGGCGCTCGATGAACGTCACCTCTTCGTTGCTATCCACCAGCTTTGGCTCAGATACCACAGCGTAGTCTGATGCAAAGTCAGTCACCGTCGCAGCAGCCATACCGGTACCAGGTCGGCGACGCGGTACTTCAATAGTCGGTACTGCTAGCTCTTTGCCCTCTTCCACCGCGTAAGTCACCGTGAAGTCAATTTCCGCGCCCGGAGCAAAACCACCAAACATCGGCGCATCATTGCCTTGTTTACCTAGCTGATAAGCCGCCCCCCAGTTGCTTGGTTGAACCTGAGCAAAACTAAACTTAAATGGCTGCTCAAGTGGGTCATCTTTCAAACTCGCTAGAAATGCGACAACAAACGTACCTAACATGATGGTGGCAATAGCCAGTAGCGCGGTGTAAACCCAAGCCACTTTTGCCCAGCGACGGCGTGCTTGGAACTTAGCGACCTCAGCCATTGATGCCATAGGTTTTTCGTCTAGCTTTTGAGTATTGGTCATTGAGTTAGCCATCTGCTTTCTCCTTAATACCGAAGATTTTTTGCAGGTAAACCACGGCTAATGTAATGGTTGCCAAGATGAGTGCTGCTGCGCTTGCCATGCCGATTTGTGGCGTGCCACCCGGTGGGAAGGCGTTGTGGTAAACGTAGTAAGCTAGCGTAATACGTGATTCCAGCGGTGCTGCTGAACCCAGCAGTGCGACTTGGTCGAACATTTGCAGTGTGCCGATGATTGAGAAGGTCACAACAACGAATGTCACGGGCGCAAGTTGAGGAATCGTAATGTTCCAGTGCTGTTGCCACTTGTTCGCGCCATCAATATGCGCCGCTTCATAAAGTTCTTCTGGGATACCTTGTAGGCCCGCTAAGAAAAGCAGCATGAAAGTTGGAATCGTGGTGTAGATGTTCTGAATCACGATAGCCCACAGCGTAAGCGGCATTGGCCCAACATGGTCACGTGTATTTAACCAGTTCACCTCAACAACAGCGTCTGTTACCGACACCCAGCCCATCGCACTTGCCACGAATGTTCCCACACCCGCAATGATGAAGGAGAGAATTGCCCATGCCGGGTCAAACCAACTTACCGGTAAGCCTTTCAAACGATCTTTAGTCACTAGTACAAACTGAGTTGCCATTGCAATCAACACAAAGCAGCTAAGATGCGGGAAGTGATTCACCACGTCCGTAACAAAACCATTTAAGTAGCCATTCTTTTGGTAGAACCAAATGAAGATCAACGTAACGGCTGCACTCGACAAAATACTCGGCAGGTAAAAAGCTGTTCTAAAGAAGCTTTTGGCTCGAATCTTCGAATTCACCAAGATGGCTAAACCAAGCGCTAAGACCGTTTGAATACTGGTTACAATAAGAGAGAACCAGATTGTATTTGCCAGCGAAAGTAAAAACAGATCGTCTGAAAGCAGGGCTTTAAAGTTACCCAAGCCTACCCAAACAGCTTCTGAAAACAGATCGTATTCCGTGAAACTGAAATAGACCGTTCTGACTAATGCATAAAGGAAAAAGATTACCAACGTCAGTACAAATGGCCCTGCTAAGAGCCATCCGTAGACTTGTTGGCGTAAACGTAAAGAGTTCATCCAACGCCCCGTTTAGTTTACTGTTAGAGCGTTATAACGTTCCTGAGCCATTTTAATCGCTTCTTTTTGCGACATCTGACCCAGTAGAACTGAATTTAACGCTTCGTTAATTGGGGTCATCCATGCTGTACCGTAATCACCAAACGCGAAAGGCTCTACATTTCCGTTGAGAGCGCCATCAAAGACTTGTTTGGCTAATTCACTTTCTGAATCTTGCTGAGCAAAGAATTCAGACTCACCTAATGCTTCACGACTTGGCAGTGCTAAGCCAGAATCCAAAACCCATTCTTGAGCTTTCTGGCTAGTTAGAATCTCTACTGCTTTTTGTGTTGCTTCAATGTTCTTACCATCGGCGTTTACACCCCATGCAACCGTGAACAATAGGTTACCGCGCTCACCGCTGACAGGGTCGGTTGGCATAAGCGTTGTGCCGTAAGGCAAGTTTGGCGCTTTGTCGCGCAGATAACCGCTGATCCAGTTACCTTCTAGTGCTACCGCTGTTTCTTCAGTACCAAAACAGCCGCCGCCCCAACCTTGACCAAGGTCTGTCGCCAGAATGCCCACTTCATCTTCTGTCACAAGACCTGTGTAGAAGTTAAAGGCACGCTCGAAGTTCTCATCTAGAATCGTTTGGCCATTTTCATTGAAAGGCTTCCAACCCGTTGCCAATGCGAAAGGTGCGAAACGTGCGTAGTCAGGCATTACGCAGATTCCAGAAACTTCGTCACCCAATACTTCTTTCACTTCAAGAAGCTTGGTACGCAAGTCTTCCCAAGAGTCATCGTTTGTTGGGTAGTCAACTTCAGCGTCATCGAAAATATCTTTGTTGAATTGAAGCGCGATAGTATTGAAGTCTTTCGCAATGCCGTATTGTGCATCTTCAAGCGTAAACGCGCTGTTTAGGCTTGGAATAAGTTCGTTGGATAGAGTATTAAGATCCGCGTTGTTCGGCGCTACCTTACCCGACTTAACTAACGTGTTAGCAAAAACGATATCAATATAGAAAGCGTCAGGGGCAGTGCCTGCCGAAAGTGAATTAGTGATAAATTGTGAGAAGTCCCCCTCAATCGCCTGATATTTAATATTGAGTCCGGCTTGTTCAAAATCGTCTGCAAGGACCTCGTTCACCAGTTTATTGAGTACGACGACGTCATTACCACCCCAGCCAGCAATGGTGATATCGGTTTTTGCAGTAACGTGTGCTGATAGGCTAGCAGCAAGTAGGGATACTGCTAATGTCGTTTTTTTCATGTTGCCCTCAAATCCATTCGTTCTTAGTTCGAGGGTATTATGCAGAACCAACGTAAGCGTTTACGTTAATTAGATCACATTACGTAAACCCCCACTGTATAAATAGAAAAAGCGTGACTAATAGCACGCTTTTATCCAAGCTAAATCAAAAAAAGAATGGTTACGTTGTGTTCCCGAGCTTCAGATCCACAGGCACAATAGAACCCACTGGATGTTCACCCATCATCGCTTTTTCAAGCATGATGGCTGCTCGTTGAGCAATCATATCCGTATCTTGGACTATGGTGGTTAGGCTGTTTGAGATACCCGGCAACCCATCGTAGCCTACTAATGAAAAGTCACCGGGAATATCGTAACCTCTATCGTTAAGGGCAGCCATAACACCGAGAGCCGTTTCATCGCACTCGCAGACAAAACCTTGGTAGCTTTCAAGTTGTTTACTATCCATAGACATAAAGAAGCGATACGCAGCAATTTCACCTAGAGGCTCAGCCCCTGTTCTTAGCTCTCGAACAGGCAGCGCATTATTTGCCATGACAGACATGTAACCTTGATGACGAAATTGGTAACCATCGCCATACGTTGTGGGAGTGACGAAACATATATTAGTGAGTCCCTTATCCACTAAATGTTGCGTCGCTGCTCGTCCCCCATTGAAATCATCCGGTGCAACCCAAAATGAACCTTCACACATTCCAATGCAAACGTAAGGGAGATTTAATTGCTTACACATTGTAATACGATCATCATTCGTGGTAATACCGAGCAAGATAGCGCCCCCGACTTGATGTAAGTCTGCGTCGCCAAAACTAACCGGAAGAAGATTTCTACCTGATTTGCGAATCGCTGTGGATAGTGATGGCCATAACATCCCTAAATAACGCGAGGCATAAAAATCGAGTGGCCCAAGAGAGATAGCAATAGTGTTCTTATGGCTTCCCGTTAGCTCACGTGCTGAAGAACTAGGCACATAACCAAGATCTTTACAGATATCTAGAATACGTGCTCGCGTTTTCTCACTAATGCCCGGTTTGTTGTTGAGAGCTCGACTCACCGATGCGATTGATACACCGGCTATTTTAGCGGCCTCATGAATGGTTGTTTTTTTTAACTCTTCCTCTGATTTTGGTAATGTCACCGCGCTCTCCTAGAACGTAAACAACGTAAATTTACGTTTATTATCTGAATAAAGAGGAAAATAACAAGAAGTATTTACGTATTCTGTATAGTAAATGCGTAAATGGCCATGTCGCCATCTGTTTGGCTAGGTTTACTGTCGTAAAGAAAACGCATCTCCCCACATAACACCCATAGCGTTCATGCTACAATGCGAACGACATCCATAGCACTAGAGTATCATCATGGCGTTTTCTCACCTTGGCCTCAGCGAGCCGTTGGTTCGTGCAATTGACGAACTGGGCTACAGTAAACCGACCCAAATTCAAACCAAAGCTGTCCCTGTCATTTTACGTGGCGACGATTTAATCGCCGCGGCTCAGACCGGTACAGGTAAAACCGCCAGTTTTGTCTGGCCAATTTTGGAGCGACTCGCCCAAGGAGAGACTCAGCGTAAAAAACGTTTTCGTGCGTTAATTCTGGCGCCAACCCGCGAGTTGGCCGAGCAGATTGATGAAAAAATCCGCCACTACAGTCACCACATGCCGCTCACCTCTGTCGCCCTGTTTGGTGGTGTGGATGATAAAGCGCAAAAGCAGACGTTGATCGAAGGCGTTGACATTGTGGTGGCCACACCGGGGCGCCTACTCGATTTATACGGCCAGCGCGCCGCCTATTTTGAAGAGGTCGAAGTGTTGGTGCTGGATGAAGCGGATCGCATGTTAGACATGGGGTTTATTGACGATCTGAACAAAATTCTCGACCGACTGCCAACCGATATTCAGCATCTCTTGTTTTCAGCGACCCTATCCAACAAGGTCCGAGAGCTTGCCAAGACGGCGGTTCACGATCCGTATGAAATCAGTATTGCCGCCAATCAGGCATCGAAAAAGAACATTGAGCAGTGGCTGATTACCGTTGATAAAGATAAAAAATCGTCCCTGTTGAGCCATCTCATCAAAGAGAACGACTGGGACCAAGCGCTGATTTTTATTGAGACCAAACATGGCGCGGCCAAGCTCGCCGATCAGTTGGCCAAACGCGGCATTGACGCTGAAGCGTTTCATAGTGGTCGTAGTCAAGCGATAAGAAAGCAGCTATTAGCGGATTTCAAAGCCGGTAAAATCCGTTACATGATCGCCACTGGCGTGGGCGCACGCGGGATCGATATTGAAGGGCTGACACGGGTGATTAACTACGACCTGCCTTTCCCTGCCGATGAGTACGTCCATCGCATTGGCCGAACCGGCCGCGCCGATGCCCAAGGTGAGGCGATCTCGTTTGTCTCTAAAGATAACTTTAAGAACCTGTGCATGATTGAGAGCCGCTTAGGTCACTTGATTGAACGACGCGAAGTGGAAGGCTTTGAGCCACGCAAGCCCGTACCGATTTCGATCCTCAACTATGTGCCGAAACATAAACGTCAACCTAAGGAAGAGTAATGAGTCACCCTGACATCAGTCATCCGACTAAGATGACGTTTTTCGAGTTCTTGACACCGCTGGTGGCACAAGGGAAAAAGACCATCACGATTCGAGATGAAGCTGAGTCCCATTATGTGCCTGGCACTGAAGTCGAGGTGTTGACACTCGAGACGCAGCAGAGCGTTTGCACCATCCGCATTCTTTCTGTGGAGCCACTGCGCTACGACGACATCAACGAATTTCACGCAGAGCAAGAGCACCTCCCGTTGCCTGAGCTGAAAACCTTGATTCGTGACATCTACCCCGATCTGGATCAACTGTTTATGATTCGTTTTGAGCGAGTGGCATAGCCTTTTTCACTCGCCCAGTGCGTGTCTGAATCAGTAGGCACGCACTGATCAATCCCAGTCCGACCCAGCCTTGAATGCTGAGCCTCTCACCTAGAAATATCACTGCCAGCAGTGCTGCCACCAAAGGCTCAAACAGAGTTAGTAGTGTCGCCGCGCGCACTTCGACCCTGCGCAATCCAAAACCAAACAGCAGGTAGCCGACAAACATTGGGATCACAGCCATATATAGAGAGACAGCGCTGTTGATTGCTGATGCAAATAGGGCACTTCCCGTCCAAAATAGTGTAGGCAGCAACAAACATGCACCAAGGCCGAAAATCGCCCCCATCGCACTTTGGGATCGTACACCTAAAGTAATAAGCTGCTTTGCTGCCAGTGAATAACCGGCATAACTCGCCGCTGCCACTAACCCCAACACAACACCGAATGTAAAACGCCCATTGTCCAAGGTGTTCACGCCATCACCTTTGGTTAGGGTTAACAGCATGACCCCAATCGCCCCAAAAGCGAAACTGATTAGCCATTGTGTCGATAGCGCTTTAACCGTGCCAAAAAGACGCTCAAAACAGACGGTAAACAGTGGCGCAGTGGCAATAGAAACCACCGTCCCTATCGCAACACCTGACCACCGCATCGAGGTATAAAACGCCAGCGGGTACAAGGTTAAAGCCAACGCGCCCAAAATCAGCGTACGAACATGTTGGCGCAAAATTGCCAGGTCTTTTATGAGTGCGGGAGCAGCGATAAGCGCCAAAAGTAATCCCCCCAATCCCATCGCAAAGGCACCGATCGCTAACGGGTGAATGGTCGGAGCGAGCGCCGCAGCGCTGCCAGTGGTTCCCCAAAGTAAGGAAGCGAATAGGATGGCACCAATAGATTGCCATTGTGAAGAAGAAACGTGAGCAGACATTGCCTAATCCAAGCCAGAAATACTCCATTTAGCTTACGGCAAGCCTAAGACATCCAATGTGCAGAAAGGACGGTTTATTCGGTTATTCTGATGATTATGGCGCTGTTAGAGATGACGTACTTGTTTCGGTGACAGTGAAAAGTGCACCTGAAATCGCCGCGAGAATGCTGACGCGTCTTGATAACCACACTGCTCTGCAATTCGAGCAATACTTAAGTCGGTGTGAGTCAATAGTGCATGAGCTCGTGACATACGCTCTGCCGTAATATACGCGTGAACGGTTTGTCCGGTGTGCTTTTTGAATTGCGATTTAAATTGTGTCGCACTCAAACAGGCGATTCGACTGAGAGATTCAATGCCCATCGGCGCATCGATATGAGCACTGATGTGCGCTTTTACCCTCTGAATTCGGGCATCACCACTGCGCTGCATTTCTTGTCGTGCTAGCAGCGATGTAAACAGTTCAAATGCTTGACTTTCCAAAGGCGTATCAACAGACTGCTCCAGTTGCGCTGCGAGAAACTCAATGTAGTGCTGAAGTGGTGTCGAGATTGAGAACACCGGCATCTTGGCAGTCAGTAAGGGCTCTGGCAACGTGTCGCTATCCACGACTAAAAAACGGGCGGCTTCATCGGCTCGGAAGATGTGCTCAAGTGTTTTCTTCACCACCACACACTCTCCCGGCGAAACCTTTCCACGATAGTCTTCAAGCTCAATATCAATCGCTCCGCTTAGCGGCAGAACCAATTGATGATAAGTGTGCCAATGACCGCGTTTTTGTTTGGTGTATGAGCGAACACTGATGTCCATACTGTTCCTTGTCCCACTGCAAGAGCAGCTCATTGATTGACGCACTAGACGACTGGTCTAGTTTTACACTATAGTAGCGGCCATGAACGCAAAAACACAAGATACTCGTCAGCACATTCTCAATATTGGTTATCAGTTGGTGGTCAATAAGGGCTTTACCGCCGTGGGTTTGTCTGAACTGCTGAGCACCGCCCAAGTGCCGAAAGGCTCTTTTTATCACTATTTCAAATCGAAAGAGCAGTTTGGCGAGGCGCTAATTAGCGAATACATTCGTGAGTACATGGCGCGCAGCAACGCGATATTGACTCAGACCGATCTGAACGGTTTTGAACGACTCGTTCACTATTTCTCTCGCTGGCTGGAGAAAGATTCAGGCACCTGCAATGCGAACCGCTGTCTTGTGGTCAAGTTGAGTGCTGAAGTCGCCGATTTATCCGAGCCGATGCGTCAATCGCTCGCCAAAGGCGCAGAAATGGTGATAGAAAGCCTTGCTCGCTGTATTGAAGTGGGCATTGACGATGGCTCGGTCCAGGTAGTCAACGCACATGCCACGGCCACACAGTTATATCAACAATGGTTAGGTGCGAGTTTGCTCAACAAACTTGTTCAAGATGAAACCCATCTTGAGCTGTGTTTACTTAGCTCCAAAGCCTTGCTAGGTGTTCCAGCCGTCAAGTAGCGCTGGCTCATCACACTTTGCTCCCCCGTTATCGACTATGCTGGTAGCGGGATTTTTTGGCCACACAACTAGACGACTGGTCTAATAACATAACTAAGACGTACTTTATGTCATGTCTACACAGGAGAACATCATGTCAGATTCCATTAACCGACGCGTAGTGCTTGCATCTCGCCCCAATGGCGCCCCCACTGCGGATAATTTTCGTTTAGAGACAACGGACATTCCAAGCCCAGCAGAGGGCGAAGTCCTGTTGCGCAGTGTTTATCTCTCCCTTGACCCGTACATGCGCGGGCGGATGAGTGATGCAAAATCCTACGCAGACCCGGTTGCTATCGGTGACACCATGGTCGCAGGTACCGTGTGTCAGGTCATCGAATCTCGCCACGATCAGTTTAAAAACGGTGATTGGGTGCTGGCCTACAGCGGATGGCAAGATTACGCACTGTCAAATGGCGAAGGCTTAATCAATATGGGCCAAAACCCGGCGCACCCTTCCTATGCGCTCGGCGTAATGGGCATGCCTGGCTTTACCGCTTACATGGGCCTACTTGATATTGGTGCCCCCAAAGAAGGCGACACGCTGGTCGTGGCTGCCGCCACTGGCGCGGTCGGTTCTATGGTTGGCCAAATCGGTAAATTGAAAGGTTGTTACGTTGTCGGTGTTGCCGGCGGAGAAGCAAAATGCCGTTATGCGGTAGAGCAGCTTGGCTTTGATGCGTGCATCGACCATAAAGCGGACGACTTCGCTGAGCAACTCGCCACGCATTGTTCAAAAGGCATTGATATCTACTTTGAAAACGTTGGCGGTAAAGTGTTTGACGCTGTTATGCCATTGCTCAACACTGGCGCGCGCGTACCATTGTGTGGCCTTATCTCACAGTACAACGCGACCTCTTTGCCACAAGGGCCAGATCGCCTGTCAATGTTGATGGGGCAATTGCTCGTTAAACGCATCAAGATGCAAGGCTTCATCATTTTTGATGATTACGGTCACCGTTATGATGAGTTCGCTCAAGACATGAATCGTTGGCTGGCAGAAGGTAAGATTCACTACAAAGAGCACTTAGTGGAAGGGCTAGACAACGCGCCTGATGCCTTTATTGGCCTACTCGAAGGGAAAAACTTCGGTAAGCTGGTCGTTAAAACCAACGAGCCTGTATAAGGAGTCGTTATGATTACGCTGCACCACCTAAACCAATCGCGCTCTAAGCGCATCATTTGGCTACTAGAAGAGCTGAATCTTGAGTATAAAATCGCGCCTTATCAACGTGATAACGTCACGTTTCTCGCGCCACCTGAACTCAAAAGTGTTCACCCTTTGGGTAAATCGCCCGTCATAGAAGACCAAGGGCTGGTGATCACCGAATCTGGGGCCATTACAGAGTATCTGATCCAACGTTACGGGCCACATCTCGCGCCTAAAGCAGACAGTGATGACTATGTCGATTACCTGCAATGGCTCCATTTTGCGGAAAGCTCAGCGGCGCTGCCCTTGCTACTGAAGATGTTTGTCGCCAAAGATGGCGCGCAGACCAACTTCCTTGCCGGCTACGCCGATCTTGAGTTAGATAAGGTGATGAGTTACGTCAATCAACGTTTAGACGGTAAACGCTACTTGGTCGCCGACACCCTCACCGGTGCGGATATCATGATGTCTTTCATCGTGGAAATCTTAACCAAGTTCGGACTATTGGAGCGCTACCCTCATATCGCTACCTATGCTAAACAGCTTGCGACTCACGACAAGTTCAATAAAGCGGAGCAGTTAGAAACGCAATATGGTTAAACCGTAGGCATTGGCACCGTTAAATATCAAAACGCCGCCCTTTTTAGTCACTAAAAGGGCGGCGTTTTCTTTGGTTATTCTGTCGCCTCGTGAATCGCTTCTTTGGTGTCATTCCATACTTTGGAGGAGTCTTCTTTCACTCCTTCCCAGGTGTTGGAACAACCGGCGAGAAGTAAGACAAGCGTTGCGATCATGGCAGAGAGTTTCATCGTC
>NZ_JCBDGX010000088.1:0-5914 GCF_059834345.1 Vibrio sp. R11-SG3-ISO3-SZ | reverse complement strand
ACCCCTTTGCGTGCGTTGCTCGGGACCGGTCCTAAGCTGTAATTGTTGTCATCAGCCATTGTATTACCTCCGCAGAATGAGACTGTCTTTACCAGAATGTATTCGATTGCGGCGCGTATTATGGGGGTGTATTTTGCGCTGTCAATGCAAGTGGCGGCTTGTAAAACGGTTGCTTGGATGTTTTTGATTGATTTGATCAAGGAAAACAGTGCGTTGTGTATTTATTATTTTATGTTTTCTATTGGAATATTGATTATTCCAGGATTTGTGTTGCTAATAATTGGGTGAGTGCCATCAGTATTTTGTATGGATGAGCAAAAATAAAAAAAAGAGCCAGAAACCGTGAGGATTCTGGCTGATATTGGGTGTGAACAAATTGGGTTCACTAACAACGTCAGTTGGCTAGGTGACCCTAACGCTAGGGTCACTGTATAGATAGCAGGTTATGTGCCAACTTTAATATGCTCGCTGTGTCAGGCTTTACGTTGAGATTGAGACTAAGAAAGAGTGGCTGGTTGCATATTGGCATTGCATATTGCGAATACATCAGCATATTGCGAACTGAGGATCAGATTGCGCACCTTGTGGGTGCGCGCAATCGGAGGTCATCTTATGTGCCGCTAGGGCTTAGAGCATGACGAGACTCGCTGTGCCGAGAAAGGCGAAAAAACCCACCACGTCAGTCACAGTTGTCAGGATGACGGAGCCTGCCAGTGCAGGGTCAAGTTTGAGTTTGTCGAGAACAATTGGGATCAGCACACCAAATAGAGCGGCGGTAATAATGTTGACGACGATCGCCAGCGCGATGGTGGCCCCTAATATGACAGACTGAAACCACAGTCCGGCGAGTCCACCAATGATGACTGCCCACAGCAATCCGTTGATAGAGCCAATGCCCACTTCATTTTTCATTAGCGCCCAGCGGTTCCCCGCTGTGATCTGGTTGAGCGCCATCGCACGGACCATCAGCGTTAACGTCTGGCTACCTGCGATGCCACCCATCGAGGCGACGATGGGCATCAAGACCGCCAGTGCAACCACTTGAGCGATAACATCTTCAAACAAGCCGATAGTGACTGAGGCAAGGATTGCCGTCATGAGATTGATGCCAAGCCAAACCCCACGCTTTTTCGAGCTGCGAATGATGGGCGCAAACAGGTCGTCCCCTTCATCCATACCGGTACCCGCCATTAGGCGCGCTTCGTATATTTCTCGTTGAGTACTGAGGGCAAAATGCCAATCCACTTCACCAATCAAGGTGTCATCGTCATCGGTCACTGGCATGGTGGAGAGTGAAGAGTGCTCCAACGCCTCGATACTTTCAGAAAGTTCTAGCTTGGCGTTTAATGTGACAGGGTGCTCTAGCGCCAATGATTTAAGCCTGTCGCCCGGCTCGGCGCGCAGCAAATCGATATAGCGCACTATACCTCGAAACTGTTTCTTCTTGTTGATCAGATAGATGTGCTCAGGGGCGTCATAGCTGTAGCGCTCCATCAAACCTTTCGCTTTCTCAACGGAAATGGTGAAGGGGAGCGTGACCACTTTTCGTTCGGCCCAACGACCAATCTGATCATCTTCATAGGCATTCGCTTGATCGTAAAGCTCAAGTTCATCTTTTTCGATCAGGCGTAGCGCTTCATTGATGATCTCCTCAGGGAGTGAGTCAGACCATTCAATCAGAGATAAGTTATCCAGTTTGGCGAGGGTTAATTTGAGTTCAACCTCAGACAGCTCTTTGATGATGGAGTGGCGAACTTCCGCACGCGCTTCGGTAAGTACTTCAATATGCAGCTCAAGGGGCAGGCTGCGCCAAAGTCGCACACGGTCATCAATGGGAAAGGCCTCGAGAATCAGCGCCAAAGCGCCGGGCTCAAGTCCGTGTTCGATAGATTCGTTAAGAGTTGTGACCTGCTCACTGTCTTCACTGCGAAGCAGTTCGGCGATCAAAATAGAGAGATCTTGAAATTGGCTCACAGAGCACTCCAGCCGTTATTGTCCGTTTAAACGCTGTGTTCAAAGTACTCGAAAACGGCAGAAAAACAATACTCTATCTTGAAAAACCTAGCACACAAACCCAACAAAACGGGACATGTTGGGTTGAATGATTGCTTTTGCACCAATAACGTCGGTCAATCTCTCTCTTGTACTGGTTTTAGGTGGCTTGCGGCGGCAGTTTACGCCATTTATGCCAAGGGAGTGTGAGCACGGCAAAAATGGTCACGGCGTAAAACATCGACCAGCCTAAACAGAGAAACACAAGGCTACAGAGCAGTAGCGCGACGCTCGCTAAGACTTTATCCACGCCGCGCAGCAGTTTGTAGGCCGCCAGCATCGCCAGTAGATAAACCAAAACAAAGATCCCGTTGGCGAGCTTAAGGAAAAACTCCAAGTTAAGGCCGGAAATTTCACCCACGACGCAAGAAAGCAGCAGCACAGCGCCAACGGCAATCGTTGCGTTTGCCGGCACGCCACGCACTGACAATCTTGCAAGCGCACTGTGTGGCGTGTAATCACGCGCTTGCGACCAAACCATACGCGAGAGACTTTGAGTGTAGAGATTGACGCTTGCAAAACAGGCCGCAAAGCCGATGATGCTGATGAGCCACTTGACGCTCGGACCAAACAACTGAGCTGCCATCCACGGAATAGAGGTGCTTTCAAATTGCGCAGAGCCATACGCGCCCAATTTTAAAATCACGACCGAGCAAGCCCAATAGGTAAGGCCGGCGACTAAACAGCCAATCACAATTGCGATGGGAAAATCGCGTTCTGGGTTTTTAAACTCTTCCCCCATGTGGGCGAACGCTTCGATACCGACAAAGCACCAAAACATCACGCCGAGCGCCGCGCCAATCGGCAGCCAATCTTGTTGGCTCAAGGTGGGGAGCGTGATGTCATCGGTCTTTAGATCACTTTGCCACCAAAACGCGACGACGAGGGCAAAGATTGCGAGCGCAATCACCGTTTGTAGACGGCCCGAAGATTTCGCCCCAGATAAGTTAACCAGCACGAGTAATAACACGGTGATCACTTGCGCAAGCAAAGGGTCTTGAAGGCTAGTAGGAAGAATCTGTTCAAGAAAGCCCGCAGCCAACGCAATGGCGGCAGGTACACCGACAGGAATGACACTCAAAAACAGCCACGCGACACTTTTTTCAAGGCGGGGGCCAAACGCCATTCGTACAAAATAGGCGGTTCCGCCAGCGTTGGGGTAGCGTTTACCTAACTGGGCGAACGTGAGCGCAATGGGGCAGATGGCGATAAACAGCAGCAACCAAGCCCATAGCGACGCTTCAGCGGCAATGCCGGCAGCGATGGCGGGCACCATAAATAGCCCAGTGCCGAGTAATGTGGTCGAGAGTTGGCCGATGCCTGATAATAACGAGATTTCTTGTTTGAGTTGGTTCATGTCGCATCCTAGCGCGGGGTGATTGGCCAAGCTTAACCAATTGTGTCTATCTCGGCATCCATCAATGTGTCTCGCTTATCCGTCACTTTGACGTTTTTTCACGTATCGCCCGCCATTTTGTCATCTTTTCTTCCTGTTCGTTTTGTGTCAAATTGACCAAAGGGCAAGTATGAGAAAAAGAAATGGATAAATTCGATAATAAAATCATTACATTACTCAGAGGCAACGCTCGATTGTCTGTCAGTGAACTCGCCCGTCAGGTGAACTTGTCCCGCTCTGCTGTGACGGCGCGTATTCAGCGTTTAGAAGCGGAGCGAGTGATCCTCGGTTATCACGCAGAAATTGCTCAGCCAGACACCAGTAGCGCCAAAATCCAAGCCTATCTCGCACTCAAATTTGATACGACGAAAACCAGGCACTATTGCGATCATTATGCCCCGCGTATTTATCAGATTGAAGGGGTGAAGTGGTGCCATGCCATCAGTGGTGAAACGGACATGATGCTGTTTGTCGAAGTGGAGAGTATGGCGCAGCTATACCGGATTCGAGATGAGCTGTACACCATCCCAGAGCTGCGTCATTTGGTGACGCATACCGTTTTAACTGAGTTCTTCAACACGCTTCATGATGCTCAATAACATCAACTTAAACTTGCTACGGGCGTTATCGGTGTTACTGGACGAGTGCCATGTCAGCCGCGCAGCAGAGCGTTTGCACATTACTCAATCTGCGGTAAGCCGTCAGTTGGCTCAGCTACGTACGCTATTTGATGATCCACTGCTGGTGAGAGACGGTAACCAATTGGTTCCAACCCCTCGTGCGCTGGTTATTAAGAAGCGCTTGGATCGGATGTTCTCTGAGGTGGATAATCTGTTGGCCGATGCGCCGTTTCAACCGCACAATTGGCGACAAGAGTTTGTGTTTTCCTCGAGTGATTATGTCGCGCAGTACATCGTACCTAGCGTAGTCTCGGTCTTGACCGATCAAGCCCCTAATTTGAATCTGACGTACAAGCTGTGGGACCCAGATTATTTGGACCAACTCCATACGAACGGTATTGATCTGGCGTCAACCATGCTCCCTCGTCAGCCAGAGTACGTCAGTTCCGTGCTGATCGGTGAAGACAAATCCGTTTTGTTGATGCGTCAAGGGCATCCGCTTGCCGATAAAGGTGCGGTATCGATGGAAGATATGCTGGCTTACCCACATTTGAAAGTCACAGGGGGCGGCGACAAGGACACCAGCACCGATGTGGTACTGAACGCGCTTGGTCACACACGACGCGTTGCCTTGAAAGTGCCGTTCTTTACCGCCGCAGTCAATGCTCTGCAAAGCAGCCACTACCTGATGGTGGTACCAGAACACATAGCGATTAACTTGTCGCGGGATGCGTCACTTCTTTATCGTCCTTTGCCTTTTGATACGGCCAGTCATCTCTATTGGTTGATTTGGCATCCCAAGTACGATCTTGATCCTGCTCATCAATGGATGAGAGAGGTTGTGCTGAGCGCTATGCGCACATCCCCTTACTCGATAGGTATGATATGAAATCATGATGCTTATGAAAAAGTTTGATTTCAAATCATAGCTAATCAGCATTATCGTTACGCCATTCACATGGATTAGGACACGTTTTCATGACCTTAACGATTTGGTTTTCACTTTTCACGATTTGTCTACTCGGTGCTATGTCTCCGGGGCCTAGTTTGGCCATGGTGGCAAAGCACAGTTTGGCGGGCGGGCGCATCAATGGATTTGCCGCCGCATGGGCGCACGCTTTTGGTATTGGCGTCTATGCGTTTATTACCTTAATTGGCTTAGCTGTGGTGTTGCAGCAATCACCCTTGCTATTCAAGGGGATTAGCTACGCCGGTGCCGCGTACCTTATCTACCTTGGCTATAATGCGCTGCGTTCTAAAGGTGGCGTAGCGGCAAGGCTAGAGTCGGGCGAGCCAACACCAGTGGCTCAATCGGCGCGAGAAGGGCTGCTGATTTCTCTGCTCAGCCCGAAAATTGCGCTGTTCTTCATCGCGCTGTTTAGCCAATTTGTCGCAGTCGGTGACACCTTTGCCGCGAAGTCGATCATCGTGCTCACACCGTTTGTGGTGGATGGGCTCTGGTATACCTTAATTACGTTTTTGCTCTCAAGTCCGAAGCTTATCGATAAAATTCGCTCTAAAGCCGTATTGATTGATAGACTATCAGGGTGTGTATTGATACTGCTCGCAGCGCGAGTTTTGCTGACCGTATAATCGCTAATCGCCGGTATCAGCATGCGCTGAAGCAATGAACAGACAACAGAGCGCGAGTGAGTTTTTCACTGGCGCTTTTTACACACTGACGTTTTCGCAGTTTTTAAATGAGTAGAGAGACAATCATGCAAGCAGAAGTTAAGTGGATCGATGAGTTCAAGTTTTTAGGTCATTCCCAATCGGGCCACTCTGTCGTGATGGATGGCAATGGCGGTGCGAGCGCGCCTAGCCCAATGGAGATGGTGTTGATGGC
>NZ_JCBDGX010000087.1:0-36087 GCF_059834345.1 Vibrio sp. R11-SG3-ISO3-SZ | reverse complement strand
GATCAGCTCAAGTATTGAGTCAAGCCTTGGCTTGACGCAACTGGCGCGCCTTGCCCATTGGTTGCTGCCGGAGACGATTCCAGGTTTAGATACCGTCGGATTGTTTACCGCGCAACTTGAGGTCCCTTGGCCGGGCTGTGAGCTGCCGGTTACGCCTCTGTCGTCGCAAAGTCTCATCTGGCAATGTTAATCGCCGCTGTGAGAGGCGAGCACTATGATGGAAGGCTTCATGTTGTCACCAGTTAGACAATGGGCGCAGCAGTGCCCATTGCAACTGGCCTTGCGCACGCCAGAGCGAGACTATACTTGGGCAGAGCTGTCTGATGTGGTCAGTGAAACAGCATCGACTCTCGCTCAGCAAGGTGTGGGACAGGGTGATGTGCTCACCTGCATCGATAAAAACAATTCGGAACTCCTGTTTGTGTTGTTGGCGTGTATGGAGCTAGGGGCCATTTGCGCCATCAGCATGCCCGGTAGTGAGCAGGAGAGGGCGCAAAAGCTTTCTACGTTGTATCCCGCATCCAACGCTGTGAAGCAGTGGTCTTCTCGCCAAGATATTCGCAGTACCCTCCGCTTAGACTTCTCTGCCAACCAGCGACAACGCCAAGAGAATTTTTCTCACAGTTACCACCCAGATAACCTCGCGACGCTAATTTTTACCTCAGGCTCGACTGGGCCTGCTAAGGCCGTCGCCCATACACACGCGCAGCATTTGGCCTCAGCGACGGGTCTATTGACGCACTTTTCTTTTCAGCCTGAAGATTGCTGGCTACTGAGCTTGCCGCTTTATCATGTCTCTGGGATGGCGATCGTCTATCGCTGGTTGGTCAGTGGCGCGCAGCTCAAAATCGGCACGGGTGAGTTGGCGCGCGACATTCAACAGGTAACTCACGCCTCGCTGGTGGCGACGCAGCTTAAACGTTTACTCGATAGCCAACAGCCTTTACAGCTGAGTCGTGTGTTGCTTGGTGGCAGCCATATTCCGCTAGAGCTTAGTCAACAAGCTGCGGATCGTGGTATCGACACCTGGCTGGGGTA
Organism: Vibrio sp. R11-SG3-ISO3-SZ; assembly: GCF_059834345.1. NCBI lineage: Bacteria > Pseudomonadati > Pseudomonadota > Gammaproteobacteria > Vibrionales > Vibrionaceae > Vibrio > Vibrio sp. R11-SG3-ISO3-SZ. The sequence continues at coordinate 35,049 of NZ_JCBDGX010000087.1, read as the reverse complement.
TGGGTTGACGGAAGCGGCCTCGACCGTGACAGCAAAACGCGTGGATGGCAAAGAGAGCGCCGGTGTGGTGTTACCCCATCGCCGCGTGATGGTGCACGACGGGCGGATTTTGATTGGCGGTGAGACGCTCGCCTCAGGTTACTACTTTCAAGGTCAATTGACCCCGCTCCCGAGGGTTAGCGTGCCGGGGCAGGGGGATGGGTTTGATAGTAAAGATTTAGGCCAGTGGCAGGACAATGAGCTGTGTATACTTGGCCGCGCCGACAACTTATTTATCTCTGGCGGCGAGAATGTACACTGCGAAGAGATAGAAGCGGCGCTCTGTACCCACAGTGCGATTCGTCAAGCGATTGTGGTGCCCGTTGACGACGCCGAATATGGCCAGCGGCCAATCGCAGTTCTCGATGCCAACGCAATGCCCGATAAAACCGAGCTAGATTCCCACCTAACACCACTATTAGCCAAGTTCAAATGGCCCATCGGTTACTATTTGATGCCCCCTGAATTGACCCAAACAGGCATCAAAGTCTCACGTTATAAGGTTAAGAAGTTGCTAGTTCTAGTTCCTAGAGTAGGGCTTTCTCCTTCTAGGAACTAGAAACTAGCCACTCGCCTCTCCTCACCCATTAGGTCTTTTGGCAATATCACAGACCAAATCTGAATTTCGTTTTGTTATTCCTCTCTTTCATAATAACCGCTAGTTTAAATGATGATGGGAATAAGCAATGAATGCGATCTTGATCGTCGCGGTGGTGATTCAGATTATTGTCGCGACGCAAAGCGAGGGTGTGATGCGCTCGTTGTGCGAGCTCACGGCTTTCCTGTTGGTCATTGTGTTGGTTTTTCGTCAGCGTCAGCGATTGAGCCCACGTCGCAGAAAGCAAGACAACAAAGTGATGATCGAACCAGAAGATCTCTAACGTCGGTTCGCGCGTTAACTGAGCATTAGCCAAGTCAGTGAACCGCTTGAAATCAACACCCATAAGGTGATGCCAAACAACAAGGGCTTGGGTCCGGCAGCTTTCAATTTTTCTAGCGAAATACCACATCCAATCAAAAACAAACAGACCACTAATGCGCGTTTTGCCAGCGCGAAAAGGCCTTCATAGAGCACCTGAAATTGCGGTAGCGCATCACTCACTCCGATCGCGGCGCAGTAGAACACGATGAAATAGGGAATGGTGACCTTTTTTGCATCGCTGTGAAAAATCCACGCACTCACCAGAGCCACAGGCACTATCCATAACGCACGCGCTAACTTTAGCGTGGTTGCGGTGGTAAGTGCTTCCTCACCGTATGCCGAAGCGGCGCCGACCACCGAAGAGGTGTCATGGATGGCGATGGCGGCCCAAGTTCCGAAGGTGTGTTGGTCGAGGTTGAGGGTGTGCCCAATCAACGGAAACACAAATAAAGCGACCGAGTTAAGCACAAATACAGTTGCCAGTGCCAAGCCAATTTGCTCATCTTTCGCATTGATCGCCGGTGATACGGCGGCGATGGCGCTGCCGCCACAAATCGCGGTGCCTGATGAAATTAAATAGCCGGTGACCGTGTCCAGCTTAAGCTTCTTCGCTAGCCAGCCACCGATGAGCAAGGTGCCAACGATGGTCGTGATAATCAGGCCGATGCCATCCGCGGTGACGCTGATGGCTTGCTGAAATTGAATACCAAAACCCAAGCCAACAATGGAGTAGGCGAGCAGCTTTTTGGTGATTTTTGCAAGCGGGATCGACGCCGGTACCCAGCCCATCGACGCGATCAAAAAGCCAATCACCAGTGCGGTGGGTGACGAAATCCAGGGCGTTAAACACAGGGCCAGTGCTGCCCAGAAAAGCCAAGTTGAAGAGGATCGGATCATCGTTGCTCTAAGTGCCTACAGAAACGTGTTCAGTGAATAACGTCAGTCTAAAGCAGTTTTGTTGTTAAGTAGATTAGTATGATTTGAACAAGCGTTAAGTTTTTCTTAACGCTTGTCTTCACAGTGAGCGCCTGTATCAAGTCGTGTGCGGGGTGATTATCGCCAATCGCCGCGCAGTTCGAGCACGCGTTGCTTCATCCCTTCGGCGGAGGCTTCTTGCGGCGTAACCGGCTCTCCGGCTTCGATTTCAATTCTCGACCAGAATCGACTCGGCAAGCCTTTGCAGGCACTGCCTTTCACGCGACTAAAGTAGCTGCCCCACATGCCTTTCAGAGCGACGGGAATCACAGGGACAGGGCTGCGTTTAAGAATGATGTCCATACCGCGCATAAAAGGGCCGATTTCGCCATCAGGCGTCAGTGTGCCCTCAGGGAAAATACAGACGATGTGTCCCTCTGCCAGCGATTGTTCCACTTCGCTGAACGCGCGGCGGATAGAGCCTCGGTTTTGCGCGCAAATCGGAATCACGCCCGCCCGCTTTAAAAAGCGTTTTAGCGGAGGAAGATGGGCGTACTCTTCATGCATCACAAAACGAATCAAACGCGGACACACCGCGCTCAGTAGCAGCGCATCCATATAACTGACGTGGTTACAGACAATCAGTGCGCCGCCCTGTTCGGGCAGATGGTGTAAGTTTTTGTGTTTGACGCGATAGGCGCTGTGCGTCAGCACCCAAACCAAAAAACGCACCGCAAAAATCGGCACTTGCAGGAAGAGATAGAGCGCGACTAAGGCATTCAACACCGACAGCAGAATAAACAACTGCACTATGGAGAGGTTGAGTAAGCTCAGGCACACAATGCCCATCACAGCACTGCCTACCATAAAGAGTGAGTTGTAAATATTGAGCGCCGCAACGACCTGCGCGCGCTCATTCTCCTTTGAGCGTTGCTGCATTAACGCATACAGAGGCACGATAAACAGACCGCCAGAGGCGCCCAGCAGTAGCAGATAAACAAACACTGGCCACAGTGCTGAGTGGCTAATAAACGCGTGGAACGTAGAAAATTCAGGCAATTGATCAGGGACAGCGAGCGCCATTAGCAGACCAAACAGGGTAATTCCGGCACTGCCAAGTGGCACGATGCCAATATCGATGCGATTTTTCGATAGCTTGTCACACGCCATGGAGCCAACCGCAATGCCGACTGAAAACAGCGCGAGCAGGAAGGAGACCGCGGCTTCATTACCACTTAAGTGCAGTTTGGTGAAATTTGGGAACTGAGTCAGGTAGGCAGCGCCTAAAAACCAGAACCAACTGATCGCCATTAAAGTTTGAAAGACGGTTCTGTCGCGTTTTGCAATCGCAAGTGTACGGCGTGTCTGTTGGATAGGCTGCCAACGAAAGGTCAGGTTTGGGTCGCTGGCTGGGGCAACCGGAATTGATCGGCTCGCGAGATAACCCGCAATCGCAAACACCACGACGGCGCCCGCCGCAACGTATTTGGCGTTCTCTGCGGAGGCAATGACGCCAGCGCCCAGTGTGCCAAGCAAAATCGCAAGAAAGGTGCCGGTTTCGACTAAGGCGTTGCCGTTCACCAGTTCATGTTGCTTAAGCTGAGAAGGTAATAGGGCGTATTTTATCGGTCCGAAAAACGCCGATTGGGTACCCATCAAAAACAGTAACAAGAGCAAAATAACATAGCTTTCGGTAATAAAACCGACAGCGCCAAGGCACATAATGGCAATTTCGGCCAATTTGACTTTACGAATGAAGCCCGCTTTTTCGTATTTGTCCGCCAATACTCCCGCCGATGCCGAGAATAAAAAGAAAGGCAAGATGAACAGGCCCGCAGCGAGGTTGATGAATAAGTTGCTAGAGATGGGGAGCGCGTTTGCGCCCGCGAACGCGACAAACAGCAGCAAAACATTCTTGAAAATGTTGTCGTTAAACGCGCCAAAAAACTGAGTAATAAAATAGGGTAGAAAGCGCTGCTGTCGAAGAAGCGAGGTCTGGGGCTCTGACATGAAGGGGCCTTTTATTGATTACCAGCTTTTAAGATAGCTCGAAAGTAAATTTTCGATAAGCACTTTGCCCTCAATCGGCTCATCAGCAAAAAACTTATCATCGACACTGAGTAAGGTAATGCCGTGAACGCCCGCCCACAACACGCGACTGGCTTTCACCACCTCTTGATCTGAGCGATGAGGGGCAACGGCTTTCAGCAGATGTTCCAGCATGCTGGTCATACCGTCAATGCGCTGTGCTTGCCATTCGGGCAGCTCTTCCCCGTTCATATTGTGCTCAAAAATGAGCTGCCAACGGTAAGGGTGGCGTGCCGCAAAGTCGTGGTAGCAATAGGCAAGCTCATATAAGGCTTTGGTGCTGTGGTTACAACGTTCAACGACCTTTTTTGACTCAAGCGCGAGTTCGTCCAGTGTTTGAGCGACCGCGTGTAAGAGCAGCAGGTTGTAGTTGCCAAACACATTCACCAAGGTGCTCGGAACATAGCCGATTTTGTTCGCCAGCTTACGCAGGCTCAGCTCATGATGAGAGTGAGTCGTGAGGAACTCTTTTACCGTGTCTAAGGTGAGTGCGATCAGCTCTTCGCGAGTGTGGTCGTTGCGTCTGGCCATAAAAAGGGGATGAAAATGAACAATGTTCAATATTCTAATAAGCACCTGTTCGATCCGCAACAAAACAATCACTAAATTGGGGCGTTTCCTTGCGGATAGCTGCAATATTCTGATACATCATAAACCCAGCTTCTGGTTTCTTTATCAAGGATGTCTGGGTATTATGCGATGATAACGAAAACTTCATCCTCAAATGGAAACTCTAAGGAAAAATATGAAACGTTTGTTTTCCCTAGTTGCTCTACTCATGGTCTCTGTCGCCATGACGCCTGTTGCCGAAGCGAAAAAGTTCGGTGGTGGTAAATCTTTCGGTAAAAGCTTTAAAACAGCCCCTGCGCCGAAGCAGCAGCAACAAAACACCAATACGCTGGGTAAAGACCAATCGACCAAAGCACCGAGCTCAAGCAAAAAAGGCTTAATGGGCGGCTTGCTTGGCGGTCTGCTGGCTGGTGGCCTGCTCGCGGCATTTTTCGGTGGCGCGTTCGAGGGCATCCAATTTATGGATATTCTCATTCTCGGTTTGATCGCCTTTGTGATCTTCAAATTTATGCGCGGTATGCTGGGCGCAAAACAGGGCAGCATGAATCAACATCGTCAGCAACCTGCTTTTGGCGGCAGCGCACCCAAGTTCGAACAGCCGAATGTTCACAACTTTGAACAAGCGTCTGCGTCTTCTACGGGCGGTTTTGGTGCACAGACTGATGTGCCACACAACACGCCACCGGGTTTTGACCAAGCGGCCTTTATCAACGGCGCGCGTGAGCACTACCGCATTTTGCAAGGGGCGTGGAACCACAATCAGTTGGAGACCATTGAAGAGTACGTGTCACCAAGCTTGTTTGAAGACCTAAAAGCAGAGCGTGCGAAGCTAGAGGGCGATCAACACACTGACGTTATGTACGTGGATGCGGAAATCGTGCGAGCGGACTACGACGCGTCAAAAGCGCAACTGAGCCTACAGTTTAGCGGTCGCTACCGTGATGCGGTGGAAGGCGTTGAAGAGAATATCGAAGACATCTGGCACCTAGAGCGTGACTTAACCGTCGACAATGCGCCATGGTTGATTGTGGGTATCCAAGGATAATATCCTAGGGCAAGAAATAGTATCCTAAGGTAAGAAATAGTAACCTGATGTAAGAAAACGCCCATTTCGATGGGCGTTTTTTTCACCTCTCCATGATTGACCTTAACAACCAAAACAAGGAAAGAGTAACGTGGCTGAATTTAAGTACCAACACCTCTCACAGGAAGAGCAAGACAAACTCGATGCCGCTGTGTTTCGTCGCTTGCTGTCACACCTCGATGACAATAAAGACGTGCAAAATATCGACCTGATGATCTTGGCGGGTTTTTGCCGTAACTGCTTTAGCAAATGGTACAAAGCCGAGGCGGACAACCAAGGGTTAGAATTAGACATTGATGACGCACGCGAGCGTGTTTACGGTATGACTTACGATGAGTGGAAGCAAAACCATCAACCTAAGGCTACCCCAGAGCAGTTGGCTGCCTTTGAAGCTCGTCAGAATCGCACCAAATAGCGAGTAGTAGCTACAGAGCGAATCAAAGCAGTAGCAAACGTCAGAGACAAAAAAGCCAGCGCAGGTTCCACCTCGCTGGCTTTTGTTTAGATTGCGCCTATGTTTAGATTGCGTTTAGGGGCGGTTTAGAGCTTAAGAAGCACCTTAACATCGCCCGTAACAGCAGACTCATCCACATAGCCAATCGCGCTGGCATTCGAAGAGACTTCCGCAATCACGCCGGCGTAATCCGCCACTTGAACAGGCGCTTCCGCTTTACCCGTGAAGACCAAGCGTGACCAGGCCGATTGCAGCTGAGACTCACTGCGACCCGTGGCGATTTCATGAAAAGCAATACGCCCAGCGTCACCATCAGCCAGCTCAACGATACGCGCAGTTGAGCCATTGTCGAGCTTGGTTTTTTTGCCCATAAAGAGCTTTTTCACATCACCTGCTGAAAGTGAGTCCACACCAGCCGGATTACCAATCACGACCATACCTGCTAGCGCATTGAATGAAAGGGCAGAAGCCGCTAATAAAGTGATCAGTTTTTTCATCGCTTCCTCCTTAGAATACAAAGTCTAGACGTGCAGAGTAGACAAGTGTGCTGTCTTCTTTGAAATCACCAGTGGCAATTGTAGAACCGCCTAGCTGTTGTGTAACCAAGTTTGTATTGAAGCCGCCACTGGTATCTTTGTAGTCTACGTAGGTGACATCAAATTTAAGTGCCATATTTCGTGCTACATCCCAACGAGTACCAATCGAATAAGAGATACGTTCGTAGTTTAGACCAGCATTAAGGCCAAGTGCTTGGTAGTACGCAGCAGCCTGACTTGGGTCAGTAAGCTCTCCAGGATGAGGTCGCTCTTCGTTGTCGGTTGTCTCTACCCAGCTAGAAGCAATATATGGTGTAAACTCGCCAATTCTATAGCCGACAAGACCTGATACAGAGCGAGTGTCATAGAAAGCACCATCCAGTTGTACATCTGTGCCTTCTACATTCATAAGGAGATCGCCATTATCGTATTGAAGACCAAGAGAGATAAACTGACCATCTTGACCCGCGACATCGAGTGCAATTGCTGTAGCATTGGTTGTTGATGGGTTTGCTTCCGCAATAAAGTATGATCCACGAAGCGTCCAGTCATCGTAGTTCCAGTTTGCCGAAAGACCCATCATTTTATCAAGTTTAACTTCGCCGATGCTTGAGTCATCTTCGTCTACCGTTGCAATACCTAGCACAGGTTGAAGCAGAAGGGTTGAGTCTTCAAAGTCAATCGGTACGAGCAGTTCTGCACCCGTGTAGCCTTTCAATACGATGTTTTCGTACGTCTCTTGTGATGGACGAATCATCGGGTAGGCGTAGCCCAAATCGACATAGTCAGAGTAGAAGAACAGCGGTAGACGCAGTTTACCTGCACGCGCTGTAAATGAGTCAAAGTCGTAAGAGACGTAAGCCATCTCGAACTTTGGATCGTAATCGTAACGGCTGTTCGCTACGATTTGAGAGACAAACTTGGCTCGATCATTGATTTGGAAATCAAACTGCAAACCGCCAAGGGTTTCTTGTTCCCACTCTAGGTGCTCATCCGTGTAACCGGCGTAGCCCACGGCGTTATCCGCTTTACCCATGCCGACAGAACCAAATCCACTGATAGATAGGTCTTCTAAACTGGCAGCGTTAGCGCCAAATGCGGCGAGTGCCACACAGCTTGCTAGAATCGTTCTTTTCATCCTGAACTCCACTACTTTATGTTGGGGGTTATCATAGTTATTTAATTTTGGGCGAATTTGTCCACACCATCGCGCTTACGAGACGGTGTGAGAGACAAAGAGATCGCTACTTGACCTTAAAGTGACTCGTCAGTTCGGTTAAGTTAGCGGTAATAATGTTGATGTTTTGCGCGACGCTATCGAGCTCACCGACACTGTCTGCCGTGCCTTGAGCCATGTTGCGGATGTTGGCCACTATGGTTTCAATCTCTGCGGACGTGCGTTCTTGCTCTTCTGTGGAAGAAGCAATCAGTTCGTTTTTGTGGCTGATATCCGAGACGTCAGCGGTGATGCGCTGCAAAGATTGCTCAGCAACGAGCGATTTCTCTACGCACGCTTCCGCTTTGTTGGCGCTTTCGGTAATGATGTTGGCAGCGGTTTTGGTCTGTTCCTGTAACTGCTGCAAGACAGATTGAATTTCTTGAGTAGAGGTTTGAGTGCGAGAAGCGAGGGTACGCACTTCATCGGCCACCACGGCAAATCCGCGGCCCTGTTCGCCCGCGCGGGCGGCTTCAATGGCGGCGTTAAGCGCCAGTAAGTTGGTTTGCTCAGCAATGGCGCTGATCGCATCCAGAATCGAGCCCGCATTTTGGGTGTTGGCATCGAGTTGTTGAACGACGGTCGAGGCGTTTCTCACGTCTTCTGTCAGCTCTTGAACGGCAGTGATGGTGCTCTTAACTTGCACTTCACCATTGCTGGCTTGCTCACTGGCGCTGTTGGCTGAGACGGAAGCATCGCTGGCGTTGGAGGCAATCAGCCTCGCAGCTTCAAACAATTGCGCCAGTGAGCGAGAGACTTCTTCGATCGCTTGGTACTGTTTGTCTGACAGGCTAGAGGTCGAATGGCTCGATTCCACTAGAGTGGTGGAAATGTTGTCCAGCTTGCTGACGTTTTCGATAGTGTGGGTGACGTTTTGCTGCAACTTATTGACGAATAGGTTGAAGGAGTCGACCACAGGTTTCAATTCATCGCGTTTGTCATGTTGAATACGTACCGTGAGATCGCCATCGCCCTCGGCAATATCGCGCATATTTTCAGCTAAGGCACCCAGATCGCGGCGAATGCCACGAGTCACAAATGCGCCCATGACGATGATCAGAGCCAGCGCCACAACGCCAAGAACGCTCATGTTGCGACTTGCGGTTACGTTGTCGCTTTGTAGCTCCGTTACCGACTGCTCAAACTCATCAATGCGAGCTTGAGAGAAATCGGACATTTGGGTGGTCAGTTGGCTAAGAAGTTGGTTGTTTGCTTCGGCTTTTCTGGCCGCCTCGGACAGATCGAGTTCGCCATCAATCATGCCGAGCGCGACATCATAAGTGCCATTGAAATAGCTCTCTAACGTCGATTTAAGTTGCGCAGTCTGTGATTTTAGTGCTGGCTGCAAAGTGGCTTGCATCTCAAAGTTGCCGACGATTTCCGCGAGCGTGTCACGGTTGATCTCGAGCATCTCTTCATCACCAAGTGTCACGGCGAGATTGAATCGCTCTGCAAGCTGAGAGAGCAGCACAGAGTTCAGGGAGGCCGAATTCATCACGGGGTAATAAAGCTTATTGATATCACGAACTTGTTCGGTGTTATTGGTGAGAGTTGAGCCACCGATGGAGAGGATGCTCACAAAGCCGAATAGAGACACCAAGCAGAGTGCAAGGACCTTCCCACGAATGGAGAGCGACAGCATAGAAATTTCCTTATTTCAGTATCAACAATTTAATGGTGACTGTTATAGTTTTAAGGTACGTAATATTATTATTATCAATAATCATCACATCTTATCAACACGAAAACAATAACCTAGCCACGTTATTTTGCTATTACTGTGAAGGATAGTCGCTCTTTTGGGACTCTGCTGAGTTTAAAACAGAAGTCTTAGGTTAAAAATTGATTTTTGTATGACTTAGTCCCTTGCTATTTTCGTTATTTATAATAAATACAACGAGTTAATAAACTCACGATTTTATCACCCGTTGTTTGAATTTATCGGATGTTTAGCCCCGTGCCTGTGGTTGCAAACTGTTTAAGTTGCGTGAGATAAGGCGCTAAATCACCAATGTGATCCTCAACCCATTCTGGTGAAAAGTAGGTATCGAGGTAGCGCTCGCCACTGTCACAGAGTAGCGTGACAATCGCGCCTTGCTCGCCTTTGGCTTTCATTTCGCTGGCAATTTGTAGCGCGCCGAACAGATTGGTGCCTGTAGATGGTCCCACTTTACGCCCCAGAATGCCCTCAAGCCAATGGATGGTCGCGACCGAGGCGGCGTCAGGGATGGTGCGCATTTCATCTATAACGCCGGGAATAAAGCTCGGTTCGACTCTTGGGCGGCCGATCCCTTCTATTTTACTGCCAGAGTCGAGCGTCAATGAAGCATCGCCAGTACGATAAAATTGATGAAACACAGAGTGTTCTGGGTCAACCACGCACAACTTGGTGTTGTGCTGTTGATAGCGAATAAAGCGGCCAATGGTGGCGGAAGTGCCGCCTGTTCCAGGGCTCATAACAATCCAACTGGGGATAGGGTGCGTCTCGAGTGCCATCTGGCTAAAGATCGAGTTGGCAATATTGTTGTTGCCGCGCCAGTCTGTCGCGCGCTCGGCATAAGTGAACTGGTCCATATAATGGCCGTTGAGCTCTTTGGCGAGGCAGTGAGATGCTGCGTAAATCTGGTCGGTGCGTTCGACCAGATGCGCTTTGCCACCGTAAAATTCGATTTGTTCTATTTTTTTCCGCGCGGTGCATTTGGGCATCACGGCGATAAAGGGCAGCCCAAGTAGCCGCGCAAAGTATGCCTCTGAGACCGCGGTACTGCCGGAAGAGGATTCAATGATCGGAGTGTCAGGCCCGACCCAACCATTGCATATTGCGTACAGAAACAGTGAACGTGCCAATCGGTGCTTGAGCGAGCCGGTGGGGTGAGTACTTTCATCTTTTAAGTAGATATCAATGCCGCCAACACACGGCAAATCGAGTTTGATGAGGTGAGTATCGGCGCTGCGTTGATAGTCCGCTTCAATTTTGCGCACAGCGCTGTTTATCCAATCATGATCTTTACACACGGTATCGCTTCCATTGTTCATGCAATGAAAATAAACTAACTTCAAATAAGGAGAAATGCTTACCTATTTTTCCTTGTTTTCACTGTCAGCGTAGAATGAAATTCTCCCATAACCCATAACCCATAACCCATAACCCATAACCCATAACCCATAACCCATAACCCATAACCCATAACCCAAGGCCTCACCATGCAACTAGACCGTATCGATAAAACTCTCCTCAACTTGCTGCAACAAGATGCGACGTTGTCGTTGAACGATCTGGCGGACGCGGTGAATCTAACGACGACACCGTGCTGGAAGCGGCTGAAAAAGTTGGAAGAGAGTGGCGTTATAGAGCGTCGCGTTGCGTTGCTCAACCCTGACAAACTGGAGTTGTCGTTTACGGCGTTTGTGTTAGTGAAAACATCGGATCACTCGCATGGCTGGTATAGCCACTTTGTCGAGACTGTGTCGGAGTTCCCTGAGGTGATGGAGTTCTATCGGATGGCGGGAGAGTATGACTACATGATGAAAGTGCTGGTGAAAGACATGCCGTGTTTTGACCGCTTTTACAAAAAGTTGGTCAACTCAGTGGCGGGTATCTCTAATGTCACGTCGACCTTTGCTATGGAGCCCCTGAAATACACCACGGCGTTGCCGATTCAGGGATAGCGTTATGATTAGCAATAACTGGCAGCGCCTGAAAAATAGCGCCGCGCTTGGATGATTCCAAACACGGCATTGGCGTTATTGAGTAAATCGCATCACACCTTCTTGCACCGCAGTGGCGACCAGGTGTCCCTCACGATTGTATATCTCGCCGCGGACTAAGCCTCGGGTATTGCTGGCGGTCGGGCTTTCGATGGCATACAGCAACCAGTCATCCATTTTAAAAGGGCGATGGAACCAAATAGAGTGGTCGATGGTGGCCACTTGGAACTTAGGCGTCATCAAAGAAACACCGTGCGGATGAAGCGCGGTCACGAGGAACCCCCAATCAGAGGCGTATCCAAGCAAATATTGGTGAATCAGTTGATTGTCGGGCATCTCACCGTTGGCACGAATCCAAAGATACTGCTTGGCGTCGACTTTTTGCGGATTTAACGGATTGACGACCGTGACCGGGCGCATCTCAATCGGCTTCTCTCCACAAAATGCTTTTTTCAGCTTCTCTGGCAAGATGTGTTCGATTTGCGCGGCGAGCTCAGACTCGGATTTAAAGTTTTCAGGCCCCGGAATATTCGGCATGGTGTTTTGATGCTCAAAGCCCGGCGCATCACCATGATAGGAGGCGGTTAGGTAGAAAATCGGTCGACCGTTTTGAATCGCTTTTACCCGACGTGTGCTGAAGCTTCGGCCATCGCGCAGGTTTTCCACATCGTAAATGATCGGTTTTTCAGGATCGCCAGGGTAGAGAAAGTAGCTGTGAAATGAGTGCACAGTGCGCGCATCATCCACTGTGTAGCGAGCGGCAGAAAGCGCCTGACCAATCACTTGTCCTCCATAGACTTGCGGTAGGCCAAGATTTTCACTTTGGCCGCGAAACAATCCTTCTTCTAATTTTTCAAGTTTCAGTAGTTCTAGGAGTTCTTTGAGAGGTTTACTCATTGGCAGATCCTTCCCCTTGTCGAGCGGGTTTCATAGGTACAGGTTGACGATAGCGACTATTTTATCGGTTGAGTGATAAATTTAAACAGCTGTATGAAATTGTAGTCAGACTTTTCTGATTTGCGTTAGGTCGCGGTCAACTCTTTCATCAATAAGCACCACTGTGCACAGCCATCGTTTATACTCAAGGCGATTCTCCCGCTTACGTTGGGTTTTTGGCGAACAAATTAAAGAGGCACTATGAAAAAGAATATCACGCATTGGTTTTTAGCATGCACCGCGATATTTGCGCTCGCAGGTTGCCACGCGGGGCAACCGTCGGCGACTGCGCCGAAAATGGAAACAGTCTCCGGTACTCTTGCCTACCGAGAGCGCATCGCACTGCCGAGCGAAGCCTTGGTGACGGTCACGTTGCAAGATGTGTCACTGGCGGATGCGCCGGCTAAAGTGATCGCCAAACAGCAGTTTTTAGCGGATGGGGCACAAGTCCCGTTTGCGTTTGAGCTCAGTTACGATCCAAGCCAAATTGACGCGCGACATACTTATAGCGTCAGCGCAAGAATTGAGGTGGGTGGGAAATTACGTTTTATCTCTGATACCGCGTATCGCGTGATTACCGATGAAGCGAAAACGCAGCAAGTGAATCTAATGCTTAAAGGTGTGCGTTAAACATCGTCTTACGGCTGCCAGCGATAGCGAGCCATTCTTACTCGGCCTTCTGGTGAGACCTCAATGCCCTCTTCAATGAGGGCGTTTTTTTGTCTTTCAAACGCTTCGCCTCTCAGTGAGAGCTTACCTTGACTATTGATGACCCGAAACCAAGGCAGAGATGATCCCTCAGGCAGTTGGCCTAGCGCGCGGCCGACATGTCTTGCGTAACCTGGGTAACCCGCCATTTTTGCGATCTCTCCGTAGGTAGAGACCTTTCCACATGGAATTTGGTGAATCACAGCAAAGATTTGCGCGAGAAACTGGTCCATAATGCTTTTGTCCTAGTTCGATTTTTTCCATGGAATGGATAAGGAGAGAGGATGGTATTGTCTACATTTCAGTTCTTTGTCGCAACACTGCTCGCGGTGATTTGCGCCCGCACCATCAGCATGAGTGAAGGAGACATCCCACTGCTCGCGATGCTCATTCCCGCGCTTTGGATATTGCCTCAAGGCGGTATTGTCGGGTTGATATTGATCGGTGCAATGACGGTTTACGGCTTGACGTTGCCTTATCAGCCGATTGCGTTGTCGGTCAGCCAATGGATACTCTTTCCGCTCTTAATGGTGGTGTTCTCAAAACGCAGCAATATGTGGGTGGTGTTAACCATCGCATTGATTGTCGCAGCGCTGCAAGTCGGCATTATGGTCACACAGGCCGGTGGAAAATTAGAGGGCAGTGCCTTTATCACTGTGCTGCAAACCCTCTCAATATCGGTGGTGTGGTGGTCAGCCAATCACTGGAAACCATCGAATAAACATAGCTGGTGGGCGCTCAGTTTGATCTTGCCCCTGTGGATGGCTGAACTCTCCTACGGCGTGCTGGTGGCACTTTCGCTGACGGGCATGATTGCCTCAATGGAAACATTGACGAAGCTAAAAACACTGCGTTGGGGGAAGTTGCTCTGTTGGACGCTGCCGACCGTCGGATTTGCTGCTTTAGTTGTGTCGCCCAATATTGACGTGCCCAACCCGGTATTTGTGGTGTGGTTTGCCTTGTTAGGCACGGCGTGGATGACCGATTACATCCTTCGCAGTGCGGAAGAAGCAGAGATTTAGTTGCATAGCTCTCACTATAAAATGTTTGGCTAGCAATTACTTGGCGTATGCAACCGAGTGTGCGAGAATCTTGCGTAATTGCAATCTCATGCAAAGGGGTGAGCAGTCTTCACCAGGACTGGTTACTTGGGTTAGTTTTTCGCTAGAGACATGAACAATGTGGTTTAGGTTTTGGCTACGGATGGTCAAACTCGGCCAAGGATTGTGGCTACTGTTGGCGTTGATGGGAGGAGCCCATGCAGCGCAAGAGCAGTATCGGGTCGCGATGGAAGCCGATGACGTCGTCACGAGGACGCTGTTTGATGCAGTGTCGCAGCATTTTTCCATCAAAGTAGAGTATGTACGCTATCCTAGTTTTAGCAGCATCTTACAGTCTGTCGAGTCTGGTGAGAGCGATTTCGCGGCCAATGTCACCTATACACCTGAGCGTGCTCAATACTTCGATTTTTCTGCGCCCACTAACATTGAATACACCTATTTATTTAGCCCCCAAGCCCGCCGTTTAGGGGACGTTCAAGTCGTGGGCGTGCCCAACGGCACGATTTATGGCGAGCTGATTGAGCGCCACTTTCCTGCGATTACCCTCATCGAATACTCGGGCCATCACGAAGCGGTTCGACTACTGAATGCCGGGGAAGTTGACGGCGTTGTTGACGCCATAAACCAGCTTAAGCCGATGTTGCTTTCCGGTTTTGATGCCGAACTGCTGAATGATCAAATCCCCATTAAACCGGTCTCTATCGTGACAACCAAAGGCCAACACGCGGATCTCCTGGCCGCGATAGAACATTACGTCCATAGCGCTAGCGTACAAAAACTGTTGCGTGAGTCGATTCGACAATACCAATTTAATATTCGCAGAGATGCACTACGAAATGTGGCGAAAGAGAGCGGCCTTGACCTTGATCGCCCACTGAGAGTGAAGTTGGAGAATTTTGGTCAGTACGCGACCTATCATGCCGACGGCAGTGTGTCCGGGATCGCAGCTGACGTTTTATTTCAAGTGTGCGACATCTTACTGCTTAAATGTCAGCTTGAGAGTCAAGCCAACGAGACTTGGGAAAGCATGTACCAAGATCTGGTCAATAAGGCTATCGACGTACTTGCACCGGTTGCGGTGCTGGAATCGCGTCGGGGTGAGTTACTCTTTGGTGATTCTTACTACTTCCCTGAAGCGATTTTGGTCAAACGGGAAGAGTACAAGGAGGGCGTCTACAGCAATATTTCTGAATTGATTGCAGAGCGTATTGGCGTGATCAAAGAGGCGGCATCTGAATCACTGCTGAATGTCTTGCTGCCCAACAAGCGCTTTAAGGTCTACAACAATAGCCAAGCGTTGGTGACGGCGCTGCTGAATGGCGAAATCGACTACATCCCCATGACGCGCGGCAGCTTCCATGCTCTGCTGCGTGAGAGCAAAGAGGTGTTGCCACTCGAAGAGGACACCGCGATAGCGCCTTTCTACCGTTCAGAGGTAGCGATGGGCTTTGCAAACAATGAACTCGGAGCGCAATTGGTGCCGCTGTTCAATCAGGCGCTGACGATGATCGACGTCGAGAAAATCATCCACAACTATGATAACCAGCCAGACTGGAAAGCCACGCTGCATAACGAGAAAAGCTTAGCCCAGCAGAACCAAGCATTGTTTCTGTTTGTGCTGGCGTTCTTGGTCATCGTGGCTTATTTCCTCTATAGCCAATCGAATACGGATAACTTAACGCGTTTGAGAAACCGGCGTGCCATGCAGCGTAAATATCGACTCGGGCTCAAATCGCGTGACACCTTGGTCTATTTTGATGTCAACGGCTTCAAAGCCATTAATGATACCTATGGGCATGAAATTGGTGATGAGGTGTTAAAAGCGATCGCCAACCAGATCGTTCGCTACTGGCAAGGCAGCGCTTATCGTATCGGTGGAGATGAGTTTATCTTGATTGGCCAGATGGATGAGGGACAACTGGATATTCTCGCTCAACATGTTGCTGCCTTAACCTATACCTCATGGGATAACAGTGTGTCACTCAACATTACGTTGGCTATGGGTGTTTGCCAAGCGAGTACTCGCTCTCTGACGCTTCAGCAAGCCCTGAATCAGGCGGATCAAGCGATGTACAGCCACAAACGCAAGCAGCGAGAGCGCAGTAGCCAAGGCGCAAAGAGCAAAGCAGCTTGGTTAACTGCTCCGTCAATGGCTGAGCAGCCACAATTGCCTAATGATTAGGCAGTTAAGCCGTTTTTCTTTGATTTGTCTGGTTAACCGCTTGAAATCAGTCAGGCGATGATTAATAATCCCCACACTTCTTAGCGCACAGTCGCAAGAAAAATGAATCAATGGAGGCTCTGGTCCTCCCGCAACAATAGCTTGTGAACTCGGTCAGGTCCGGAAGGAAGCAGCCGCAGCAAGTGACTTGTGTGCCGGGATGTGGCTGGGGCTTCCACCCTTTTGAAGCCTGCAATATATGTCGCATAAATTGCAGGTTTTTTCATATCTGCACAGCATTGGGTTCTGTGTCGCTAGGCGAAGAATTCATCTCACGTATACAGGATATGACAGTCTTCATCAGTTAGCTCATATTTGCCCCTTTTCTTTTTTCGACGAATTCAACAACCACTTGACCAAAGTAACGATTGACTCACTTTCCCTCACCTCACTATGTGGTCAAATTTACTACCGCACTGCAGAGCAACAGATAGCTATGATTACGATACGAGACTACCAGCACTCAGACGCCCTAGAAATGTGGCAGCTGAAGTTCCAAACGATTAGAACCGTGAATATCAAAGACTACACTTTTGAGCAAGTATCCGCTTGGGCTCCGGATGGCTTTGATATGGCGGTTTGGCAAAAGCGCGCAGACGACATGAAACCTTTCGTCGCGGAATTCGAAGGCAAAATAGTCGGCTTTGCAGATTTACAGAAGGATGGGTACATCGACCATTTTTTCTGTCATGCCGAGTATCAAGGCATCGGGGTAGGGCGACGATTAATGGAGCACCTATTTACGAAAGGACGTAGACTAGGCATCAAGCGTTATTATTCTCACGTGAGCATCACCGCCCGTCCGTTTTATGAGCACCTTGGCTTTCGTGTTGTAGCAAAGCAGCAAGTCGATGTACGTGGGCAGCAACTCACCAACTTCATAATGGAAACAACCGGCTAAGATTGGTTGGGCATTGGCCCTAAGTTCGATTTTGTTACTCGCTTATAATTGGCTTTCTATCGGTAGCCATCCGCTGATCCACGCGCCCATTTTTAACCATAGGCTAGCGTCGGGTTCGCTATCGAATTGCACGGACTGCGCGTGATCGAGCCAAATCAGTTCGCCCTCTTGCACGATGACTTGGTACGCCTTCTCATTCAATTTGCTGTACAGCTGCGCTAAAGCGCGCTCCGCGTACTCAGGTTGTTCGAACAGTACTGCCAACTCGGTATTGAGTTCCGCAGAGCGCGGGTCAAGATTCATCGAACCGACGGCAATTTTGCTCCGATCGAGTACGATGACTTTGGCATGTAAGCTGGCGTTGCTGCTGCCCTTGATGCTCCAACTGTTGTCGATGTCTGCTGTCGCTTTAACTTCCCAAAGGGTAACGCCGCCTTCAATGAGCGCTTGGCGATATTTCGCATACCAACCGTGAACGGCGAAAACGTCATTGGACGCGAGACTGTTGGTAATAATCGTCACTTCAATCCCTTTCTCAACCGCTGAAATCAAGGCTTGTGTGCCAGATTCTGTCGGGACAAAGTAGGGGGAAATCAAGACCAACTCACTCTCTGTTTGGCTAAGAAATTGTGTCAATCCGCTTTTTAGTGGCTCGCCTTGTCCTAGCACTTTGTTTGGCGAGTCGTAGATAAGCTGCGCTTTACCCCAGAAAAGCGAGAGTTCTGCGTTAATAAGCTTTTGATAAAGAGGTAATTGGCTAAAGTCGTATTGGCCCTGCGTGAACTGCTCTTCGATTTTAGAGCTTGTGACCCAATCTGAGATGGCTTCAGAGGTGAGCGGTGTGTGATTTGGGTAAATCCACTCCATCGGGATAGCGAAGTCGCTGTTCCAATATTCATCGAACTGCTCACTCACCGCTGCGACGGCTTCACCGTGCATCAACAGATCAAAGTCGCCAAACTCGACATCCGATTGAAATGAAAAGTACTCATTGCCAATGTTTCGCCCGCCAATCACTGACGCGACATTATCTGCCGTGAGTGATTTATTGTGCATGCGGTGGTTAAGACGGTCAAAATCACTGAGGAAGGCCGCGCCGCGCGCTGTGCGATATTGGTGAGGATTGAATAGACGAATCTCGATGTTTGGGTGCGAGTTGATGTAAGCCATGACCTTGTCATCGCGCTTTTGCATGTCGTCTAACAATAGGCGAACTCGGACGCCTCGCTCGGCGGCGATGAACAATCGCCAACTGAGCAGTTGGCTGGTTTCGTCGTCACGGAAAATATAATACTGAAGATCTAAGCTTGCCTGTGCGGATTCAATCAGCGCCAATCGAGTCAGGAGAGCGTCGTGGCCATGCTCTAAAGGATAGAATCCTGTCTCTCCCGGCGTCTTTTTCGAAAGGGCAGAGAAATAGTGATCTAAGGGCGAGTTATGCTGATATGGAAGGGCGGTGCTGGTGGTCTTCTCATTATGGGTGTCAGGTGACAGGGAAGTACACGCCGTCATGGCGATCATAACTAAGCTAATCAACATCGTTTTAAATAAAGAAGACAAAGCCAGCGCCTGTTCAAAACCGATAGATACCCTTGAGTGTAAATGAGTCACGCTGGAGAACTTGCTATTTTGCGTTTTTGAGATGGATAAGTATGAGAGACGTCACATTGGCGGTTTATAAAGCATTCCACGCATTCGCCACGACGATGAATAGCTAAAAAACACACAAAATAAAGCTCTAAATTTATCAATTTAGAGTGGGCTATTGACTGACGTGTTGAGCATTGGCAGTGAGTTATTTATTTCGTGAATGATCACTTTTGGCGCAGGTTGACTAAATAGGTGCATCATGGTGATTCGCTTCACAGAACCTCTCATCGGATAAGCGATTTGTAGTTAAGTAGTCGCCACCTTTCATAACTAATGTTAAATTTTCTGCACGCTTTCTAGCAGATGATGCTAGATGCTGGTGTTTATTTAGACTAAAAGGCGCATTAGTCTGTCTGCAGATGTAAAGAAATGCCAACTCTCTGGCAAACGTTTACGTATGCAGAATTATATGCCAATTCATTGATATGATCGTGGAATATTACGGTTGAATGCTACAAATTTATGGCAAATTGCTTCAATGGTTGGTAATGTGTGCCGCAATCTTTGTGGGGTTATTAGGTGATTATTGGTCGAATTTTGGGCTAAAAAAACCTAAATCACTGGCCGTTCAAGTGAAAACCACAAAGACGTCATGGATGCAAAAGAAAAACTTGGAGTTTTACTCATGTACAAGAACAAAATCACACAAGCCCTTCTACTAGGTGCCGGCCTTGCAGTGGCCTCTACCGCAACTTTTGCCGCTGATGTTCCAGCGGGTGTCGAACTAGCAGCAAAACAGGAATTCGTCCGTGGTAACGGTACGGAAGTGGCGTCGCTAGACCCTCATAAAGTTGAAGGTGTGCCTGAGTCTCACGTTCTACGTGATTTGATGGAAGGCCTTGTTATCCAAGATGGCCCGGGTAATACCATCCCAGGTGCTGCTGAATCTTGGTCTACTGAAGACAATCAAACGTTCACATTCAAAATCCGTAAAGATGCGAAATGGTCGAACGGCGATCCTGTCACCGCTTATGATTTTGAATACAGTTTCAAACGCGCTGCTGACCCAATGACTGCGTCTCCTTACGCTTGGTATATCGAATACACCAAGATGAAAAATGCGAAAGACATCATCGCAGGGAAGAAAGACGTGGCTGAGCTGGGTGTGAAAGCCGTGGATGAGCACACGCTCGTGGTGGAGACTGAAGTACCACTGCCATACTTCGTGAAGATGATGGCGCACACCACGATGTACCCAGTACACAAAGCGACGGTTGAGAAGTTCGGCAACGACTGGACGAAACCAGGTAACTTCGTTGGCAATGGTGCGTACGTGTTGTCTGATTGGGTAGTGAACGAGAAGATCGTTCTAGAGCGCAACGCTAACTACTGGGATAACGCCGATACCGTCATTGATAAAGTGACTTACCTGCCTATTGAAAACCAAAATGCGGAAATGAACCGTTTCCTATCGGGTGAAATCCACATGACTTACGAAGTGCCAAATGAGCAGTTCCGTCGTCTTGTGAAAGATTACCCAGATAACGTGGTTGTTTCACCAAACCTATGTACTTACTACTACGGTTTCAACAACCAACGTCCTCCGTTTGACGATGTTCGCGTACGTAAGGCGCTGTCTTACTCGATTGACCGTGACATCATCACTCAAGCGATTCTAGGTCAAGGCCAAAAACCTGCTTACGCATTGACGCACAGCGGCATCACAGGTTTCGCACCTGAGGCGCCAGAGTACGCGACAATGACGCAAAAAGAGCGCGTAGAGAAAGCGAAAGAGCTTCTTGCTGAAGCGGGCTTCGGTCAAGGCAAACCTCTTGATTTCACGTTGCTGTACAACACCAGTGAAAACCACAAGAAGATCGCCGTCGCGGTTCAATCTATGTGGAAAAAATCGCTGGGTGGTTTCGTCAACGTTAAGCTTGAGAACCAAGAGTGGAAAACTTACCTAGACAGCTCTAAGCAAGGCAACTTTGACGTTCGCCGTGCAGGTTGGTGTGCAGACTACAACGAAGCCTCTACCTTCCTAGCGATTGCGATGACTGAAAACGGTTCAAACGACCAGAAATACTCTAGCGAGATTTTTGATAAGGCCATGAACGACGCAGTAAAAGTAGCGAAAACTGAAGAAGAGCGTAACAAGTACTACGCGATCGCAGAAGCTCAGTTGGCACAAGATATGCCAATCGCACCTATCTATCAGTACGTTCAGCCACGTCTAGTAAGCAAACAGCTTGGTGGCTACCCTGATCAAAACCCGCAAGACAATATCTACTCAAAAGACATGTACATTATCAAAAAGTAATCCTTGAGTAAGATATCCAGTGCGCTGATAGCCCGCGTTATTAGCGCACTGTTTTTTTAGATGTGAGATGTTTTATGTTAAAGCTAATTTTCTCTCGAATTTTGGAAGCTATTCCAACCTTACTTGTCCTAATAACCGTATCGTTCTTCTTGATGCGGTTTGCACCGGGTAACCCTTTTTCTTCAGAGAAGACACTGCCTCCTGAAGTGATGCAAAATATCAACGAGAAATATGGCTTGGATAAGCCTCTATTTGAGCAATACACCACCTACTTAGGTAATATTCTTCAAGGCGACTTTGGCCCCTCGTTCAAGTACAAAGATTATACGGTGAATGAGTTGGTGTCTGAGGCGCTACCTGTATCGGCAAAAGTCGGTTTCTATGCCTTTATTTTCACTGTGATTGTCGGGGTGGCGGTCGGCACGCTCGCCGCGTTAAAGCAAAACACCTGGCTCGACTATACGGTGATGTCCACCTCCATGATAGGGGTGGTACTGCCGTCGTTTGTTTTTGCCCCTGTCCTTATCTACATTTTCTCGATTGGTCTGGGTTGGTTCCCAGCGGGTGGCTGGAACGGCGGCGCGATTGAGTACATGGTTTTGCCTGTCCTTGGTATGTCCTTTTTGTACATCGCCACGTTTGCGCGTATTACCCGTGGCTCGATGATTGAAACCTTGAACAGTAACTTTATCCGCACTGCACGTGCGAAAGGTTTGAGCTACCGTTACATCGTTCTTAAACACGCACTGAAACCTGCGTTGTTGCCTGTCGTCTCTTACATGGGCCCTGCGTTTGTCGGCATCATTACCGGTTCGGTGGTGATCGAGACCATCTTTGGTCTGCCCGGCATTGGTAAGTTGTTCGTCAACGCCGCATTTAACCGCGATTACTCGCTGGTGATGGGAATTACGATTTTGATCGGTTTCCTCTTCATTCTTTTCAACGCAGTGGTAGATATTCTCCTTGCAATGATTGACCCGAAAATTCGCTACTAACAGGGAAGATTGGTTATGTTAACGAAAAAAGAGAACCTCGAAGCGGTCGAGAAGTTTGCAGAGAATTTGGAAGTCGAAGGCCGCAGTTTGTGGCAAGACGCCCGTATTCGTTTTATGCGCAACAAGGCGGCAATGATCAGCCTGTGCATTTTGTTTGTGATGACCTTAGCGGTGATCTTCCTGCCTATGATTGCGCCGTACACATTCGATGATACCGATTGGTACGCGATGCACGTTGGCCCAAGCGCTGAGCACTGGTTTGGTACCGACAGTCTAGGTCGTGACCTCTACGTACGTACGCTGATTGGTGGCCGAATCTCACTGATGGTGGGTGTACTCGGCGCCTTGGTGGCGGTTCTGATTGGTACCCTCTATGGCGCAACCTCTGGGTTTATCGGCGGTAAAGTCGATAGAATCATGATGCGTATTTTGGAGATCCTTTACGCGGTGCCATTTATGTTCCTCGTGATCGTATTGGTGACCTTCTTTGGCCGAAATATCATTTTGATTTTCGTCGCGATTGGTGCCATTGCTTGGCTGGATATGGCGCGTATTGTGCGTGGTCAAACTTTGAGCCTACGCAGTAAAGAGTTCATTGAAGCGGCACACGTCTGTGGCGTCAGTAACTGGAAAATCATTACGCGTCATATCGTGCCAAACGTACTGGGTATTGTGGCGGTTTACTCCACACTGTTGATCCCAAGCATGATTCTGACTGAATCTTTCCTTTCATTCCTTGGTCTAGGTGTACAAGAGCCGATGACAAGTTGGGGCGCACTTCTACAAGAAGGCTCGCAAACGATGGAAATCGCTATTTGGCAGCTGACTTTCCCAGCCGCGTTCATGGTGGTGACCTTGTTCTGCTTCAACTACGTTGGTGACGGTCTGCGCGATGCGCTTGATCCTAAAGACAGATAATTAAAGAGAAAGATTAAGGAAGCAATGATGAGCTTATTAGATGTCAAAGATCTGCGCGTCGAATTTACCACGCAAGATGGTATCGTCACCGCAGTTAACGATCTGAACTTCTCACTCAACCAAGGTGAAACACTGGGTATTGTGGGTGAATCAGGTTCAGGTAAATCGCAAACGGTTTTCGCTATCATGGGGCTGCTGGCCAAAAACGGCATCATCTCAGGTAGTGCTAAATTTGAAGGCAAAGAGATCCTCAACTTGCCAGAAAAAGCGCTCAATAAAGTGCGCGCTGAGCAAATTGCGATGATCTTCCAAGATCCTATGACGTCACTGAACCCTTATATGAAGGTCAGTGATCAGTTGATGGAAGTGCTGATGCTGCACAAAGGCATGGGCAAGGCCGAAGCGTTTGAAGAGTCGGTCCGCATGTTGGAAGCGGTGAAAATCCCTGAAGCGCGTAAGCGTATCACCATGTATCCGCACGAATTTTCAGGCGGTATGCGTCAGCGTGTGATGATCGCAATGGCGCTATTGTGTCGTCCTAAACTGCTGATCGCTGATGAGCCGACGACCGCTCTGGATGTAACAGTTCAAGCGCAGATCATGGATTTGCTTAACGAGCTAAAACAAGAATTCAACACCGCCATTATCATGATCACGCACGACTTAGGTGTGGTTGCAGGTTCATGTGACAAAGTGCTGGTGATGTACGCAGGCCGTACCATGGAGTACGGTAGCGTGGATGAGATCTTTTACAACCCAAGTCACCCTTATGCAGAGGGTCTGCTCAAAGCGATTCCTCGCCTGGATACCGAAGGTGAGGTGCTGCCCACCATTCCTGGAAACCCGCCAAACTTGCTACGTCTGCCGACCGGCTGTCCGTACCAAGAGCGTTGCCATCGCGTGATGGATCGCTGTAAGCAAGAAGCGCCAATCCTGACGCCATTTGGTCAAGGTCGTCAACGCGCGTGTTTTTCTGATTGGGAGGCTTGGACGAAATGAGTGCAGATAAAAAAGTCATTCTAGACATTTCAGAGTTGAAGGTGCACTTCAATATTGCCGCAAAATCGGCGTGGCCATGGGCCAAACCTTCAACGCTAAAAGCGGTGGATGGTGTTAACGTGCGTTTGTACGAAGGCGAAACGCTCGGCGTAGTGGGCGAATCTGGCTGTGGTAAATCCACCTTCGCCCGTGCCATCATCGGCTTGGTCGAAGCGACCGACGGTGAAGTGGTGTGGCTTGGGCAAGACTTGACCAAGATGAAAGAGGTCCAGCGCCGTGAAACGCGTAAAGAGATCCAGATGATTTTCCAAGATCCGTTGGCGTCGCTTAACCCGCGAATGACCATTGGTGACATCATCGCCGAGCCGCTGGAGACTTTCTACCCAGATCTCTCCAAAGAGGAAGTGAAGCAGCGCGTTAAAGAGATGATGAAGAAGGTCGGTCTGCTGCCTAACGTGATTAACCGTTATCCTCATGAGTTCTCGGGTGGTCAGTGTCAGCGTATCGGTATTGCCCGTGCGCTTATCTTGAATCCAAAGATGATCATCTGTGATGAGCCGGTATCGGCGCTAGATGTATCGATTCAGGCTCAGGTTGTGAACTTGCTGAAAGAGCTGCAAAAAGAGCTGGGTTTGTCACTGGTGTTTATCGCCCACGATTTGTCGGTGGTCAAACACATTTCTGATCGCGTGTTGGTGATGTACTTGGGTAACGCAGTGGAGTTGGGTGAAGCTCACGCGCTGTTTGATAACCCGAAACACCCTTACACACGCGCACTGATGTCGGCGGTGCCGATTCCCGATCCCAAGTTGGAACGTGAGAAGCAGATTGAAATGTTAGAAGGCGATCTGCCATCACCGATCAGTCCGCCGTCTGGTTGTGTGTTCCGCACCCGCTGTCCACAAGCGACTGACGCGTGTGCTAAGACTAAGCCAACCATTCAAGGTAGCGATGTGCACGCAGTGTCGTGTTTGCATGTGTCCGTCTCATAATTGACGTATTATGCAAGTAAACTCCCAATGCCAGTCTGATGACTGGCATTGTTGTCTCTAGCCCTTTGTTATTAGGTTCTGACGTTTTCCTGACACCTGATAGGCACTTTTGACGATAATTTCCTGCAGAACTTAAACCGCTAAGGAACTCATCAATGAACAAGAGAAGCGTTAGCATGGTAGGGGGCACGTTGGCAGTATTGCTTGGCTCTTCCGTAGCCATGGCAAACCCAGATAAAACCCCAATTTCGGTCGGTATGGCGTACGATCAAGAGCTTAGTGCGGTATTGGAGCTCGATAATCAATACCGTTTCACCCTTGGCAATGATGGTGCTGCATTTGACTACCTGATCACCTCTGGTCGTTTTGATGGCAATGCCCCAATCTCTTGGTATGTCGGCGTTGGTGGTTGGAGCGAGTGGGATCACAAAGAGTTTGGTGTGCGCGTGCCACTGGGCTTGAAATGGGATCTGGGCAAAGGTTGGGATCTTTACGGCCAACTCCACCCAGAGCTTGACCTATACAGTGGTCCTGAACTGCAAATTGGCGGCGCACTCGGCATTAAGTACAACTTTTAAGCGCTCCAATTAGACTCTCTACGCCACCGCTTTGTCGGTGGCGTTTTTATACCTGCTCGATATTGAGAATCCTAGAATCGCCACGTGAGCCCGATGTTGGCGGAAAATTGATTCATCCAATCGGTCTTAAAGCGAATGATGCACTGTTCGCTGCCATCGCTGGGTAGATTGCACATCCCGCTGGTATCGTTGTCCACTACAGTCCCGAGCCAGCGCACTTGCGTGTTAACAGAAAGTTGCGAGTTGAACTGGTAATCAAAGCCACCAAAGATCGAGGCGGAAAACCCATAGTGATCATCCACCCATTGGGCATCCATGTAGGACGCGCCCAAACCGACGCCAACGTAGCTCGACAGCCCCGGATTCAGGGGATAGTAAATACTGCTCTGAAAGTGAAGATAGTGAGTGGTCGCTCGCTCTGAAATCTTGTCTACATCGGTCGACTGCGTGGCGTAAAAAAGGCCGATGCGTCCCTTATCTAGCGTATGCTCTAGGCTAAAGGCATAGCTCTCTGACGGTTTGAGATCGTAGGTTTGCCCGTTTTGGTCTTCTAATTCGCCGCCCAGTGTCACACCTAGCCAAGGGGTGAGGAAAGTCTCGGCGTAGCTGATGGAGGGTAGGGTGCAGAGTAAAAGCAAGGGAGTGAGCAAGCGCAGACAAGTCATGAGCGGTTCCTTATCGAGAATCTAATCGCAGTGGGATAAGGCAATTGTGACGCTAACGCCATAATTAAACACAAAAAAGATGTGGTATTTGAAGATACTTCACAGAGGTGTTATTACTTTGTTAAACAACAAGGAGATGTCTATGGAACACGATCTCAAATTTGCCCTCATCATCGTCGCGACCGTCTTTACCGTGTTAATTGGCTATGGACTTATCGCGATCAATGCGGCTTAACCGCCATCATGAACAACAGCGGATGCATTACTAATGCTGCTGTCGAGTTAGACGAATCCCGACTCGCCAAATATACCGGCGGCAAAAACGCTTTGGTTGCCCAAGGGGGCGGCCAAAGAGGTATCTTCACTGCCGGTGTACTTGATGCTTTTCTTCTTTCCAATTTTGACCCGTTTGATACCTTCTATGGCACCTCAGCTGGTGCGTTGAACTTGTGTGCGTACCTCTGCCGCCAACGCGGAATCGGTCGCTCTTTCATCTTAGATTTGACCACGGATCCGCAGTTCTTCAATCTTTTCGGTTACATCCGCCGCAAACAGTACCTTGGGCTAGATTGGTCTCTGGATAAAATCAGTGATTACCCCTACCGGTTGGATGTCGATTTAGGGCGCAAAGTGCTGGGTAAGCGTGATGCCTATGCGGCGGTCACGGATACGCATCATCTTCTCGATCACTATTTACCCATGTTAAAAGACGATTGGAAAAAGGTGCTGATTGCCACCTGCGCGATTCCAAGGCTCTACCCCAATACAGTGGCATTTGATCATGGAGAATACGTGGATGGCGGCGTGTCGGCGTCGATCCCGGTGCAAGAAGCGTGGCGCAAGGGCGCTCGATGCATTGTCGTGATCCGCACCGAAGGGGATGATCTTGCCGTGGAGCCCACTCCTCTTGCACAAACAGAGAAAGTTGAGTGGTTTCGTGACTCTTTCAATCTGATTCAAGAGCAGTGGCAGCAAAAGCTGTCGCAATGGAAGTTGGATTGGGGCGCGTTTTTGTCGGAAAAGGTGCAGAAAAACAAACAGCTGCAAATCCAAAAACAGGGCTTTGAGGCGCTCAATGGTGGGCGTTGGTTGTTTGGCGCCGACGATGTGTACCGTTTGAGTCACTTGCTGGGCGATAAGTTTGACTCTCATTTAGCCGATATGCTGATGGTGCACTATCAAACCTACGCCTTGACGCAAGATTTCCTTCATTCGCCACCGGATGATTGTTTTATTGTGCAAATTAAGCCCGATAAACCTTTGCAATCGAATTCGCTGATGAGCGAGAAATCCGCATTAGAACACGATTATCAACTCGGTTTAGAGGCAGGTTATCGATTCGTCGAGACCTTCGCCCGATGCAGTGAGCAGCGCTTGTTCAGTGTTTAGAGGTGCAGGCGAGTTAAGCGAGAAGAGGTTTAAAGTCGGCCAGTAAACCGGCTCAGCAAATAAACAATCAATAGGGAGCATCGCTCCCTATTGGCGTTCTTTGGCTAGGCTTTCAAGATGCGCATGCAGTTGGTCGAGCCCACCACATCCATCACATCGCCGAGCGTGATCAACACTAAGTCGCCCTCATCGAGTAACCCTTTTTCTTTGAGCGTATTGACCGCGGCTTGAGCGGTGTTAAAGCCCGTGTCGCCTTTGTAGTCAAAGAAAATTGGGAACACGCCACGGTAAAGGGCGCTGCGATTTAGCGTATCTTCGTTGCGAGAGAGAGCAAAGATGGGCAGCCCTGAGCTTGGACGAGACATCATCAGTGCGGTGCGGCCAGATTCAGTCAGGGTAATGATGCCTTTAACGCCTTTGGTATGATTGGCGGCGAACATGGTGCTCATCGCGACCGCTTCTTCGGCGGATTCAAATTCTGAATCGACTTGGAATTGACTGCGATTGATGGAGGCGACACGCTCGGCACCCAAACAAACTTCGGCCATCGAAATCACGGTCTCAAGAGGGTATTTACCCGCTGCGGTTTCCCCCGAGAGCATCACTGCATCGGTGCCATCCAGTACCGCGTTGGCCACATCCATGACTTCCGCTCGAGTGGGCATCGGGTTTTCCATCATGGATTCCATCATCTGCGTCGCGGTGATCACGGTGCGGTTCAGGCTACGAGCACGGCGAATCAATTGTTTTTGTACGCCGACCAGCTCAGGATCACCGATTTCCACGCCTAAATCGCCCCGAGCGACCATGACGGCATCGGAAGCGAGAATGATGTCATCGATGTTCTCAAGGCTCTCCACCGTTTCAGCGCGCTCAACTTTTGCGACCAATTTGGCGTTGAGCCCGGCATCTTTTGCGAGACGTCTGGCGTACTTCATGTCTTCGCCGTTGCGTGGGAACGACACCGCGAGGTAATCGACATTGATTTCTGCCGCAAGAAGAATGTCCCGTTTGTCTTTTTCGGTTAAGGCGGCGGCCGACAAGCCGCCCCCTTTTTTGTTAATGCCTTTGTTGTTCGAGAGCGCGCCGCCGATGGTCACTTCGGTGCGCACCTGCTGGCCGGATACGCCAATCACTTTGAGTTGCACTCGGCCATCATCAAGAAGCAGGATATCGCCGGTGGTGACGTCATCTGGCAGCGCTTTGTAATCCAAACCGACGGCGTTTTTGTCACCTTCACCTGCAGGCAGGTCGCCATCGAGAATAAAAATGTCGCCCACATTGAGGTGCACTTTGCCCTCTTTGAAGGTTGAGACGCGAATTTTAGGGCCTTGTAAGTCACCCAAAATGGCAACATGTGTGCCCAATTTGGCGGCGATATTGCGGACTTTGGTGGCGCGATCTCTATGATCTTGAGCCGTCCCGTGCGAGAAGTTCATTCTCACCACATTGACCCCCGCTTGCAAAATGGCGTCTAAGATACCGGGTTGGTCGGTTGAAGGTCCGAGGGTTGAGACGATTTTTGTTCTTCTCTGGATGATGGTCATTGAACTCTCCTTGCAAGGCGTTATTCGCCAGACTCGCTTTCTCCAAGCGCTCGATGATGTCTGTGGTCGATAAATTAAGTGTTTGAGAAATTAAGTCCCTGATAACTTAAATGCTCGATGAGATAAGTTCCCTATGAGATAAGTATATACGCTGTTTCAAACTTGAGGATGGAGACATATTTATTAATGCAAAAAAATAACACTAAGGGGGCAGGAATCGTTTTGTGATTTGACTCGGGACACAAACAAAACGCTTTATACGTGATGCTGGTCACGGCGATTCATCAAAGCTCTTCACAATTAGTTCGCAAAGTAAAAAAATTACCAGGTTACTGATATTTGGAGCACTCTATGTACATGGCTCAACCTGGCCATATTGATCATATCAAGCAGGTCAACGCTGGCCGTGTCTACAAACTGATCGATCAGTTCGGCCCTATTTCTCGCATCGACTTATCCAAGTTGAGCGAGTTAGCACCAGCGAGTATCACCAAGATTACTCGTGAGCTGATAGAGGCGCACCTTATCCATGAAACCACAGTGCAAGAAGCCACCAGTCGTGGTCGACCTGCGGTGGGGCTTCAAGTCAATAACGAAGGCTGGCAATTTCTCTCGATGCGTCTTGGTCGCGGTTATCTGACCATTGCACTGCATGAGCTGGGTGGTGATGTCCTCATCGATACCAAAATCGATATTCACGAGACAGACCAAGACGACGTGCTCGCGCGACTTTTACATGAAATTGACGAGTTCTTCCAAACCTACGCCGATCAGCTTGATCGCGTCACCAGTATTGCCATCACGTTGCCGGGCTTAGTGAACTCTGAGCAAGGCGTCGTGCTGCAAATGCCGCACTATCACGTCGAAAATCTAGCCCTAGGCCCAGAGATCTTTAAAGCTACGGGTTTGCCTGTGTTTATTGCCAACGATACCCGAGCTTGGGCGCTGGCAGAAAAACTGTTTGGTCACTCACAAGAGAACGACAACTCGGTACTCATCTCGATTCACCACGGCCTCGGGGCTGGGATCGTTTTGGATGGCCGTGTTTTGCAAGGTCGTCACGGAAACATTGGTGAGCTTGGCCACATTCAGATCGACAAAAACGGTAAGCAGTGTCACTGCGGCAACCGTGGTTGTTTAGAGACCGTTGCCAGTTCACAAGCGATTCGTGATGAGGTGACCGAGCGTATCGCCAATGGTGAAGAGTCATCGCTCTCATCGATTGATGAAGTGTCGGTTGAAGACATTTGTGAAGCAGCGGCGAACGGCGATCCATTGGCGGTGGATGTCATCCAAAAGTTGGGGCGCTACCTCGGCTCTGCGATTGCGATGGTGATCAATTTGTTCAACCCCGAGAAGGTGTTGATTGGCGGCGCCATTAACCAAGCCAAAACCATTTTGTACCCGGAAATCCAAACCTGCATTGAAGAGCAGAGTTTGCCTGTCTATCATCAAGATTTGGAACTGGTGGAATCGCGCTTCTACAAACAAGCGACCATGCCGGGCGCGGCGTTAATCAAACAGGCGCTATACGATGGCCTGCTGTTGATGAAAGTCATTGAGGGTTAACGCACGTCATCTCATAGCCAAGCTTTATCTTTTCCACTTTCCCATATAATCTTGAAAAGGGACGGGGTGAATTCCCTAGTTAATTTGTCTTAATACATTGGTTGAGAAGTAGTATGTCTGGAGTATTAAATACCGTAGATCAGCGCACAAACTTGGTGGGTGAGAACCGACTTGAGTTGTTGCTGTTTAGCCTCAACAGTCGTCAAATCTTCGCGATCAATGTGTTTAAAGTGCGTGAAGTGATCAAAGTGCCGCCATTGACCAAAATGCCCGGCTCTCATTACAACATCACGGGTGTCGCATCACTGCGTGGTGTCTCTGTGCCCGTGATTGATCTGCGCGCTGCCATTGGCTTCCCGCCTTCTCGTCTTGAAAATCAAGAAGAAAATCTCATCATCACCGAATACAACCGTACTGTGCAGGGCTTCCTAGTAGGTCAAGTGCGCAATATTGTTAACACCGCATGGAGTGAAATTCAGCCGCCACCGAAAACGGCAGGACGTGCGAACTACCTGACAGCCATTACACATGTGCAAGAAGACAGCCAGCAGAAGATTGTCGAAATCATCGATGTAGAAAAAGTGCTGGCTGAGATCATTGACTACGACGTCTCCATTTCCGAAGGCGTACTGGATGAAGAGTTGTCGACACAAATGGTCGGACGCAACGTCTTGATTGTTGATGACTCCTCGACGGCGCGCGCTCAGGTGAGAGGAACCTTGTCGCAGCTGGGCCTTAATATCATTGAGTGCCGCGATGGCCTTGAAGCGTTGAGACTGCTTAAGTCTTGGGCTGATGAAGGCAAGAATGTGGTTGAAGACTTGTTGCTGATGATCACCGATGCCGAAATGCCAGAAATGGATGGCTACAAACTCACCTATGAAATCCGTAACGATCCGCGTATGAAAGATCTCTACGTGACCTTGAACACCTCGCTCAGTGGCAGCTTTAACGAAGCCATGGTGAAAAAAGTGGGTTGCGATCGCTTTATCTCCAAGTTCCAACCGGATTTGCTGGTGGAAGTGGCGCAAGACCGTCTGCGCGATGTACTGAGCAAGTAAGTCTGACTTGTTGTGACCTTTGGGTTTGATCTGACGGGCTCACCATTTAATGAAAATCTCGCGAGCGGCTGTTTAAGTCTGCCAGTTGCTCGGTCATATCCTCTAAGCGCCCAGCGATGACATGTGTGACGTCGCCTTCGCGTTCTAAAATCCCTTTGACTTTGAGTATCTTGGCGGTCAGGTAAGCGTTTTTTTGCGCTCTGGCGGTCGCTTGCCACACTACAACATTGATATTGCCGGTATCGTCTTCCAGAGTAAAAAAAGTCACCCCAGCGGCGGTTCCCGGGGATTGCCTGCCCGTCACCACACCCACCACGGTGACTAAGGACTGATGCGGCTTTTGTACCAGTTGATTCATCCGCGTAAAACGGCCTAATCGCTGAGCGTTATCCAGCAGTGTGATGGGGTGGCTGTGCAGCGATAGCCCTGTGGCAGCGTAATCTTCAAGTAAGGTTTGCACATCGCTTGGGGCAGGCACCGGCGCGGCTTGCTCATCATTGAGGTGGCGAAACAGTGGCAAGTCATTGAGCGAGTCCATCATCGCCCAGCGGGTATGGTAGCGGTTGTTGGCAATGGTGTGCATGGCGTTGGCTGAGGCCAGTGCTTCGAGCTCTTTCTGGTTTAAGCCAATGTGTTTGAGTTGACTTGGATGGTGAAAGTGTCCGTTATGGCGCGCTTTGAGTACCTGCTTAGCGCTGGTTTGACTAAAGCCTTTGATGAGGCGAAAGCCCAGCCTTAGGGCCAATCCGTGCTCATCGCGTACGACCTGATGGTCATACTCAGAGTGGTTGATACAGATAGGTAACACGCGCAGTTGGTGGCGACGCGCATCTTGGATCAATTGAGAAGGGCTGTAAAAGCCCATCGGCAAGCTATTGAGCAGTGCCGTATAAAAAGCGTAAGGGTAGTGGCACTTTAGCCACGCCGAGCAGTAAGCGAGCACCGCAAAGGAGGCTGAGTGGCTCTCAGGAAAACCGTATTCGCCAAACCCTAAGATCTGGTCAAATAATCGCTCGGCAAACGCTTGTTCATAGCCGCGTGCTAACATGCCCTCAATCAGCTTGGTGCGAAACTTCACCAGATCGCCATTTTTCTTCCATGCCGCCATCGCGCGCCGCAGCTGATCGGCTTCCCCGCCACTAAAGCCGGCGGCCACCATCGCCAGTTTGATCACTTGCTCTTGGAAAATCGGCACCCCCATTGTCCGTGACAGCACCTCTTCTACCTCTTTTGAAGGGTAGGTGACGGGCTCTAAGCCATCACGGCGCTTGAGAAAGGGATGAACCATATCCCCTTGAATTGGCCCTGGGCGCACAATCGCAATCTGTATCACCAGATCATAGTAGTTGGCGGGTTTGAGGCGCGGCAGCATACTCATCTGCGCGCGCGATTCAATCTGAAACACGCCCACGGTGTCGGCTTTTTGAATCATGCGATACACCTTGGGATCATCGCCAAGGCGGGTAATGTCGGCAATCGATAAGTCGCGTCCGTGCCAGCGCTCAATCAAGGCAAAACATTTGCGAATGGCGCTGAGCATGCCCAGTGCTAACACATCGACTTTGAGCAGTTTGAGGCTTTCTAAGTCATCTTTATCCCACTGGATCACGGTGCGATCGGCCATCGCGGCATTTTCGATTGGCACCAGTTCATAGAGTGGGCCCGCGGAGATGACAAAGCCGCCCACATGCTGCGATAAGTGACGCGGAAAGCCCAAGATCTCATTGACCAAGTCGATAAACTGCCGGCCTTTGAGTGAGCCCGGTTGCAGGCCCAACTGTACGATCTGAGCTTGCCAACCTTGGGTGCGATCACGGCGGTTGACGTTGTGAATGAAGTGGTCAAGTTGGCTCTCTTCAATGCCAAGCGCTTTACCGACATCACGCACCGCACTTTTAAAACGATAGGAGATCACCGTTGCGGCGAGCGCGGCGCGTTCACGGCCGTATTTTTGATAGAGGTATTGAATGACCTCTTCGCGTCGCTCGTGCTCAAAATCGACATCAATATCGGGCGGCTCATCGCGCTCTTTACTGATGAAACGCTCAAACAGCACTGAGATTTGTCTTGGGTCAACGGCGGTGATTTCTAAGCAGTAGCAGACGACAGAGTTGGCCGCTGAACCTCGCCCTTGGTAGAGAATTTTCTGGTGCTTGGCAAACATCACCATGTCATGAATGGTGAGAAAGTAAAACGGATAATCGAGTGCTTCAATGAGCGCTAGCTCTTTTTGAATGGTGTGTTCAATCTCTTCAGGAACACCGTCTGGAAAGCGTGCTATTTTGCCTTTTTCTACTAATGCGGTTAGGTAACTCATCGGGGTGTGGCCGTCAGGAATCAGCTCGCTAGGGTATTCGTATTTGAGCTCACTGAGGCAGAAATGGCAGCGCTTAGCAATCCGAACACTCTCCGCTAGCCATTCGGCTTTAAACAGTTTGTTGAGCTTATCTTGGCTGCGCAGGCTGCGCTCTGTGTTGGCGAGCAAATGCGCAGAGACCTGTTCAACACTTTGACCAAGACGAATCGCGGTGAGGACATGTTGCAAAGGCAGGCGTGTTGCGCTGTGCATCAATACGCCGCCGCACGCCGTAATGGGTAAATGAAGCGATTCGGCGAGCTGCTCACAATGGGCTAAGTAGGCGTGATCGTCTTCTTTAAGATGGCGCTGAACACCAATCCACAAGCGATCAGCATGATGTTGATGGAGCCAGCGTCCCCAGCGGCTATCTTCGCTGTGGTGGGTGGGGAGCCAAAGTACAAAACAGTGGCGAACGGACATCAGATCCCACTCTGATAGTTGATATTGCCCTTTCTCTGAGCGCCGACGCGCATTGGTAATAATCCGGCACAGCTCGGCGTACGCTTCACGGCTAGGGCAGAGTAACACCACGTGGCAATGGGGGTTCAACCAAAATACGCTGCCGACAATCAAATGAATCCCGAGTTGGTGCTGCTTAACGGCACTGTAGGCGCGCACCACGCCCGCGACGGAGCACTCATCGGTAATGGCCAGTGAGTGATAGCGAAGAAAATCCGCCTGTAAGATCAGCTCCTCTGCGTGAGAAGC
>NZ_JCBDGX010000086.1:0-7506 GCF_059834345.1 Vibrio sp. R11-SG3-ISO3-SZ | reverse complement strand
ATCGGCAGTAAGATAGGAGTGAATATCAGGATCGCAGGTCCGATATCCATAAAGGCGCCGACAATCAAAATAAACAGGGTGATGACCAGCATGATAATCGCCGGATTATCTGAGATGCCAAGGATCAACTTACTCAGCGCACCAGGGATTCCGGTCATCGACATCGCAAAAGACATCGCTGAAGACGTGGCGAGCAAGAACATGATCACGCCCGTCATGACGAAGGTCTGGATCAAAATCTTCGGCAGATCTTTAAGGGTTAAGGTTCGGTACATCACTAAGGTTAAAAACGCGGTGTACACAACAGCGATCGCTGAGGCTTCGATGGCGGTGAAGATCCCTTGAACGATCCCGCCAACAATGATGACCACCAGCAGCAAGCTTGGGATCGCTTCTCGTGTCACGATCCACGCCGTGCCTTTTTGTAGGGTAAAGAAGTTTGTGTAGTTGTTTCTCTTCGCCACCACATAGGTGATGAGAATACACCCCAGCCCCCAAAGACTGCCCGCAATCAGACCGCCCGCAAACAGCGCTGCAATTGATGTACCGCCACTGGCCAACGCATAAAGAATAAACGCCGTGGTAGGAGGGATGAGCATCCCTGTCGGCGCTGACGCGATATTGACCGCAGAGGCAAAATTACGGTTGTAGCCCTCTTTGGCGCTCATTGGAATCATCACACCACCAATTGAGGTGGAAGCCGCAATGGCTGATCCAGACACGGCACCAAACATCATATTGCCCGCGATGTTGGTGTAGGACAAAGAGCCGGGGATGCGCCCCGTAAACAGCTTGGCAAAGTTGACTAATCGGGTCGCGATGCCGCCGTTATTCATGATAACGCCCGAAAGAATGAAGAAGGGAACGGCCAACAGCGCAAAGCTATCTAGGCTAGAAAACATCTTCTGTGCGGTGGTGAACATCGCAATATCGAACGGAAGAACGAGCATCACGGTCGCGCAGGAGGCAATCACGATGCACAAACCAATCGGCGTACCTAAAACTAGCAGCAAGACAAAAACGCCGATCAATAGGCTCGCTGCGGTGATGGGATCGGTCATGCGGTTTTCCTTGTTGCGCGATCGTTGATAGGCTTCTCTTTGCAAGGAAGAGCGCGAATTTCTTTATGAATATCAAGGATATTGAGCAGGCTGTAAATGATGATCAGCACGCCAGAGAGCGGTAGAGCATAGTAGACCTTACCCATCGACAGTTGCAGCACTGGCGAGATCTGCATCATGGCGTTGCTAGAGACTTTCCAACCGCCGATGATCATGATGTAGACCGAAAAGGCAATGAACACCATTTGGATGACGATGTTCCAGTAACCCGCAATTCGGGCAGGGTAGCGATCAAGAAACAGCGTTAGGCTAATGTGCTCTCGTTTTCCGGCCACATAGGCAAGCCCAATCACCGAGAGCCAAACCAAAGAGAAGCGCAGCATTTCTTCAGAGAAGGTGCTGGGCGTATTAAATAGGTAGCGACTGATCACTTGCCAGCAAGCGACAAAGACCATCACGGTCATCAGTGAGCAACCAAACCATTCGATGGCTTTATCGAGCCACTTTCTTAGCGTATTCATATCAACCTCGTAGGGCAGGAGATAGAAGACTGGCTTCTATCTCCTCGGTTTTAGTTTTGTTCTACTTGTTCGATTTTCTGATAGAGCGAGTAAAGCTCTGGTTTTTTCTTGAGGTTTTCATAGATGGGCTGCACTGCTTGTTTAAAGGGGGCTTGGTCTATTTCGAAGAACTCGACGCCAAAATCTTTGCGCGCAGATTCGGTCGTTTTCGCCATCTCTTCTTGCCATAACTCTTGCTGAAGTGTGATGGATTCATCAATCGCTTCTTGTAGGGCCGCAAGTTGATCTGGGGTCAGCTTTTGTTTGGTGATGTTACTCATGACCACCACGTCAGGGATTCGAGTGTGCATGTCGTAGCTGTAGAATTTGGCCACTTCGCCATGACGGGCGATGGTTAGGGCAAACTCGTTGTTTTCTGCGCCATCAAGAATGCCTTGCTGCAATGAGGTGTACACTTCAGCTTGGCTCATGGCGATAGGTGCGGCTCCGAGGAGCTTCATTGTCTCGATGGACGTTTCACTCTGCATCACGCGGATCTTTTTACCTTTGAGGTCGTCGAGCGTTTTCACCGGTGCTTTGCTCATGTAGAAGCTGCGCGCTCCTGAGTCATACCAACCGACACCGGAGAAGCCTTGCGCTTCTGTTGAACGATAGACCGTGCTCATGACATCCTCGTCTTCCATCACGCGGTAAAAGC
Source organism: Vibrio sp. R11-SG3-ISO3-SZ (assembly GCF_059834345.1). Classification (NCBI taxonomy): domain Bacteria; kingdom Pseudomonadati; phylum Pseudomonadota; class Gammaproteobacteria; order Vibrionales; family Vibrionaceae; genus Vibrio; species Vibrio sp. R11-SG3-ISO3-SZ. The sequence continues at coordinate 5,227 of NZ_JCBDGX010000086.1, read as the reverse complement.
CCTCTTTGCTGTCAAAAAGGTAAGGCAATGAAAAAACGCCGTAGAGAGGGGAGAAGCTTTCGAGAAGGCCAGATGAGACTTTAGTGATATCAATGGCACCGACTTGAGCCATTTCAACCAGTTCACGTTCGCCGCCGAGCTGGCTGTCTGGGAAGTATTGAATCGTGACTTCGCCGTTGGTTTTTTCAGCCACAGCATCACCAATGTACTGTAAGGCGGCTTTCACGGGTTGGCTGTTTTCAGCGTAGGCAAGCTTGAGCACGGTGTTTGCGTAAGCGCCTTGCGCAGCCAGCATCAGTGCGGATGCTAAAACGGCTTTGTTGAAGGGGGTGTAGAGTCGGGACATAGTATCCTCCATACATAATGGCTTTTGATTATGTTATTGGTTGGTTGGGTTTATCGTTATTGATTTACGCAGTGTATAGTTGCAGGGCGGCGCGATGTTCACCTTTAAAAATGAGCCAGCTTTATCTGGCCATCGTCAATTTTGCGAGATCGATAGCGCAGCGAGTCACATTTTTACTTTTTGTCTCCCCACGGAGAATGCGCTTGAACGCTGGGCTTTTTTACGCCGAACTGACTTACTGCTGTTTAGGCATACAGCAAAGCGCGATATAGTAAGCGCCAATGCTCAGCAATCCGAATTTAGCTCATGACCAGCAATAAGAAGCCGCGTTCGAAAGGGACAGCCACGAAAAAACGTACGCCAGCGCGAACCGCCTCGAAAAAGCCCTCTTCGCCTAATAAAACACCATTAAAAGCCAGTGTGTTACGAACCCTATGGGGCCTTACATGGAAGCTCGCCTTGGCTGGGTTTGCCTTACTACTGGTGGTGGGCATCTATCTTGATAGCTTGGTTAAACAGAAATTTGAAGGTCAGCTGTTCTCTTTGCCTACGGTGGTGTATGCGCGTATTTTGCATCTCGCGCCGGGTGACAACATTTCGATTCAAGAAGTCCGTAATGAGCTGGATGTGCTCAATTATCGCAAAGTGCGTCACCCTCAATACCCGGGTGAGTATTCCTCTTCTTCGAGCAAGATTGAGCTGATTCGTCGGCCTTTTGAGTTCTCTGATGGCCCAGAGCCTGACCGCCACGTCATGCTGCATTTTGATGCGTCAAGCCTGCAAAGGATCCAATCGTTAGAAAAGCCGGGGGAGTTAGGCTACTTGCGCATTGAGCCGAAAATGCTGGGTATGCTTGAAAAAAATCAAGATGAACAACGACTGTTTATCAAGCGGGTCGATTTTCCGGAAGTGATGATCGACGCGCTGCTCGCAACAGAAGACCGGCACTTTTATCAGCATGATGGAGTGTCACCATTGGCGATCGCGCGTGCTTTGGTGGCCAACGTGAAAGCGGGGCGGACCGTGCAAGGCGGCAGCACTCTGACGCAGCAGTTAGCCAAAAACCTCTTTTTATCGAGCGATCGCACCTTATGGCGCAAAATGAGAGAGGCTTACATCGCCCTGATTCTCGATTATCGCTACAGCAAAGACCGCATTTTGGAAGCGTACCTCAATGAAGTCTATTTAGGTCAAAGCCGCGGTGAAGCGATTCATGGCTTTGGTTTGGCGTCGCGTTTTTATTTCGGCCAACCGATTCAAGAGCTGAGAATTGATCAACTGGCGTTGTTGGTCGGCATGGTGAAAGGCCCTTCGTATTACAACCCACAACGCTACCCTGAGCGGGCGAAAGAGCGTCGAGATCTGGTGCTGCGCTTAATGATGCAACAAGGCACGTTGACGGCGAGCGAGTTTGATGCTGCTGCCAGCCGCCCACTGGATTTACAAGCAACGCCACAAATTGCCAGTCGTCAGCCCGCTTATTTTCAGCAAGTGAGTATTGAGCTCAAAGAGAAACTTGGAGAGCGTTTCCAAGGCGACAGCGGCCTGCGCGTATTTACCTCACTTGACCCTGTCTCGCAGCATCAATTGGAACGCGCCGTGGCCTCTAAGGTAACGCAACTGGCAACCGTGGCGGGCGATGAATTAGAGGGCGCAGCGGTGGCGGTGGATCGACACACCGGCGAAATTCGCGCGATGGTCGGTGGCAAACGCACCGGCTTTGATGGCTTTAACCGAGCCTTGAACGCGAAGCGGCAAATTGGCTCATTGGCAAAACCTGCGGTCTATTTGGCGGCGCTCAATCAGCCGGAAAAATACACCTTAGCCACCACGCTGCATGACAAGCCGATTACGCTCAAGGGCAGTCAAGGTAACGTCTGGTCGCCGCGCAATTACGACCGAGAATATCGCGGTGATGTGCCGCTCTATCTGGCGCTGGCCAAATCGCTCAATGTGCCGACGGTGGAGCTAGGTATGCAAGTGGGCATAGAGAAGGTCATCAACACCTTTGAGCAGCTTGGCGTGCCACGTGAAGAGATTCGCCCGGTGCCTTCGATGTTTTTAGGCTCATTCAGTCTTACCCCGTTTCAGGTGGCGCAGATGTACCAAACCTTAACCAACTCGGGCCGATACGCGAAGCTCTCTGCGCTGCGTTCGGTGCTGAATCTTGAAGGGCAGGTGCTGTATGAGTCTCTGCCTAGCGCGTCACAGCGCGTCGATCAACAAGCGGCCTGGCTGACCACTTATGCGATGAAAATCGGCGTTACCGAAGGCACTGGCCGCTATCTCAATAGTCAGTTTTCTCAAGCGGCGCTGGCGGGAAAAACCGGTACCAGTAATGATACCCGTGACAGTTGGTTTGTCGGTGTTGATGGGCGAGAGGTGACCACGATATGGCTTGGCCGAGACGACAATACACCGACCAAACTGACGGGGTCGAGCGGCGCATTACGTGTCTATGCCGATTACTTATCACAGCGTATTCCGCAGCCATTGAGTCTGCCATGGCCCCAAGGCATCACGACACTAGGTTTTGCTGGGCGAGAGTCGGGCAGCTTGGCGCTGGATTGTCGTAACGACTTTAGGTTGCCCGTATGGGATAACACAGGTCAGCTCAAACAACAGTGTGATAAAGCGTCGGCATCCTGGATCAATCGACTCTTTGACTGGTAAGGTCAGATGGGTTTGTGTATATAATCCGAAATCATTGGTTTTGAAAGGAATTCAAACGTGAAAAAAACGCTTCGCTCCTTGCGCGGTTTTAGCTATCTATGCGCTTTTTTAGGCGGGTGGCCACTCATAGCGACAGCACAGTCAGGACCATCGCTGCTTGATACCGATGTGCCAGCTGTTGAGCGCCCTAAAATTGCTGTGGTGCTGGCGGGCGGCGGCGCCAAAGGTGCGGCGCACATTGGGGTGTTGAAAGCGCTTGAAGAGCTGAAAATTCCAGTCGACTACATTACCGGCACCAGTATGGGCGCCTATGTCGGCGGCCTTTATGCGACAGGGATGAGCGCTGATGAAATCGAGAGTTTTCTTTACAGCGTCAATTGGAACTCTGGCTTTGTTGATAAAGTGCCGCGCAGTGAGCGTCGTGTGAGAGATAAAGAGTACGAAGACCGCTACCAACTGACGACCGATTTTGGCCTCGGGATTGGTGAGCTCAGAGCCGCCAAAGGGGTCGTGCAAGGGCAGAGTATGCTGCGTATCTTGCGCGAAACCACAGGTAATCTTCCTCCTTTTACCAGCTTTGATGAACTGGCGATCCCCTATCGTTCGGTGGCGACCGACATCATTCAATTAGAACCTGTCATATTAAGCAGTGGCTATTTGACCGATGCCATGATGGCGAGCATGTCTGTCCCTGGTGCGCTGCCACCGTATGAAGTGGATGGCAAAATGTTGGTCGACGGCGGGGTGACCAACAATATGCCGGTCGAACTCGCTCGAGCACTGGGCGCGGACATCATTATCGCGGTGGACATCAGCTCGGATTATCGCGCCGAAGAGGAATTTACCAACTTATTTACCGTCGCTTCGCAGTTGTCCAATTATCTTGTAAAGCGCAGTACTCGAGAGCAGACGAGCTTTCTTGCTGAGGGCGATGTCCTTCTGAAACCTGAGGTGGGTCGCTATGGCACCACCGATTTCTCCATTATGCCTGAAGCGTATGTCAAAGGTTATGAGGTCGCCCACGCAGCAAAGGAGCAATTGCAGGCGTTGTCGGTTTCTTCCGCTGAGTACCAACACTATGTGGAGAAAAAACAGCAAGCACGAGCCAAACTCACTTATGTCGATGAGGTGGTGATTGACCGATTGGAGGTGAGCAATAACAGCCCATTCTCCGATGAGGTGATAGCGCAGCGATTGAATCTTGAAAGCGGCGAGCAGTATTCGACGGAAACGTTGGAGCAGAGCATACGCGATCTCTATGTGTTGGATCGGTTTGAGTTGGTGACCTACCAGTTTGATCAGCAAGATGATGACAACGTGCTGCGCGTGAACATCAAAGAGAAATCCTGGGGGCCGAATTTTGTCGACTTTCGTTTCTTCCTTGAAGATGACTTTCAGACCAAAAGCCAGTACTCGATTGGTGTCTCCACCAACTTCACCGGCTTGACGGAGCAAGGAGCCGAGCTAAGAACCAATGTCGAACTGGGCACAGACAAGCTGTTGGAGTTTGATCTCTATTCACCGATCCTCTCCTCTCAAACACTGTTTGGTAACGCGATAGTCAGTTACAAGGAGCAGACGCGTAACCTGCCGTTTGACGCCGATGGAGAGTTCGAATTCATTACCGATCCTACCTTAGAGACAACTGAGAATTACCTGCCGGTGAACTATGCCCAGTGGATTGGGGAGCTGGCGATGGGTTATCAGAGCAACTTATGGAGCCAATTTAAGGTGGGCGGGCGCTATACGCACGGTGAAGTGGAAGCGTCGACCTTCTCCTTGTTTGGCACTGGCCGCTATGAGCGCCTGGGTCTGTTTGCCAACTACCGCATTGATACTTTGGACAACTTTGCCCTACCAAACAAGGGGGTTTACCTCGATCTAGGATTCCTAGTTTCTGATGATAGCTCGCAAGACAGTTTGTCGGACATCGATGATACCGTGTACGAAACCACCGTGCGTTGGATAGGTGCGCACAGCTTTGGCCGTCATACTTTAGTGGGAAACTTTGATGGCGCGCTAGTGGAGAGCAAAAAGTCCCAGTTGCTGGTGGATCCTAAACAGTTAGGCGGCTTTCTAAACCTCTCCGGCATCCCGAAAAACAGTCTGGTTGGGCAAAACAAACTCTATGGCAATGCCACTTATCGCTACCGTTGGTTTGATAATGATTTTGGCCTCTTCAGCTCGCCCTTCTACGTAGGCGCGTCA